>CAZVNU010000102.1:0-7726 GCA_964628335.1 uncultured Phycisphaeraceae bacterium | reverse complement strand
CAAATACATCGAAAAAGACGCCGCCCTTGAGCGCCGCTTCCAGACCGTGATGGTCAACCCGCCCAATGTCACCGACACCGTGCTGATTTTGGAAGGGTTGCGCCCCAAATACGAGCAGCACCACAAGGTGAAATACACCGACGGTGCGCTCAAGTTCGCGGTGGATCTGTCCGAGCGCTACATCACCTCGCGCGTGCAGCCCGACAAGTCCATTGATGTGATCGACGAGGCCGGCGCCCGCATGCGCCTGCGCGGCATGAGCAAGCCGCCCAACCTGTCGGAGGTCGAGGAGCGCATCGAGCGCCTGGCCATCGAAAAAGACGACGCGGTCAAGCACGCCGACTACGAGCGCGCCGCCGAGTTGCGCGACGAGGCCGAGAAACTGAAAAAGCAGAAGGAAGAAGCGCAGAAATCATGGCGCGAAAAAGCCACCGAGCAGGCCGGGGTGGTGGACGAAGAAGTGGTCGCCGAAGTCGTCTCCAAGATGACCGGCATCCCCTTGACCCGCATTGAAAAGGCCGAAACCCAGCGCCTGCTGCAGTTGGAAGGCGAACTGCACAAGGCGGTGGTCAGCCAGGACGAGGCCGTCAAGGCCATCGCCCGCTGCGTGCGCCGCGCCCGTGCCGGCCTGAAGGATCCGCGCCGCCCGGTGGGCAGTTTCATCTTCCTTGGCCCCTCGGGCGTGGGCAAGACCCTGCTGTCCAAGGCGCTGGCAGAGGTCATGTGCGGCGACCCGGATTCGCTGATCCGCATCGACATGAGCGAATACATGGAGAAGCATTCCTCCAGCCGCTTGGTGGGTTCACCTCCCGGTTATGTGGGCTACGAGGAAGGCGGCCAGCTGACCGAGCAGATCCGCCGGCGGCCCTATTCGGTGGTGCTGTTCGACGAGGTGGAAAAGGCCCACCCCGATGTGTTCAACATGCTGCTGCAGGTGATGGAAGAAGGCCAATTGACCGATTCGTTCGGCCGGCATGTGGACTTCCGCAACACCATTTTGATTTTGACCAGCAACATCGGCGCGGAACTGATCAAGAACAAGACCTCGTTCGGTTTCTCGCAAACCGATGTGGCGGGGGACTACCAGAAGATCAAGAGCCTGCTCAACGGCGAGGTGCAGCGCCACTTCCGCCCCGAGTTCATCAACCGCCTGGATGATGTCATCGTGTTCAAGCCGCTGGAGCGTGCGGATCTCGACCAGATCATCGAGTTTGAATTGAACAAGGTCTTCAAGCGCCTCAAAGACCGTGACATTTCGCTGGAACTTGATGCCGAGGCCAAGACCTATTTGATCGACAAGGGCTACAACCCCGAAATGGGCGCCCGCCCCTTGCGCCGCGCGCTGGAGCAGCATTTGGAGGACCCGCTCTCCGACATGCTCCTGCTTGGCGAGTTGAACGACCACACGGTGGTGAAGATTTCCAAGTCGGAGGGTGCGGAAAAACTCGAGTTCAAGGCTGCGCCGAAAGAAACCAAGGCCGAGGGCGGCGTGGCAGCGCCCGCCGATGCGGCCAGTGCATCGGCGGCGGGGTGAAGGGGGGGGGATGAAAGGCCCGCAACAATAGCTAGAATGCCCGCGTGGTCTCCCCGTTATCCAAGCCCAACGCGCTGTATGCCCACCGTTTCTGTTCCCGTTCCGTAGCCGCCATACTTAACTTAGACCACCATAGTGGACGAAGTGTTCCTCAATACAGCCCATGAAACCCCTCCAACGCAACCTTTTAATTACCATCGCCGTCATCATGATCGTTATGGTGCTCTTTCCCCCAACCCATATCAAAGGTACCCATACCGGGTACCGCTTCCTTTTTGATATGACAGAGTCTGGCTTCAGCGGCGAGATAGTGAATAGGCAACTTGAGAGGATTCTCGTCCGCTATTCCGTGGATGTCGGGCTTCTCCTTCTCCAAGAGGTCGTTGTCATTGCCGTCGGCTTCATTGCATACTTCATCTCGGGAAGGTCGGCAGACAAGGGTTGAACTTCCACCCTGTTGCTACGCAACCATCTAGGCCTCGGGGGGGGGCAGCCAGGTCCCTGTTGATTCCTGTGAAAACACCCAGGGCCCCCTTCATCCCAAGAAATAACCGGTCTCCACAGCTCCCTGCATGGCCGATCTAATCACCGACTTTTTTACATCACGCCAAAAGTACAAAAACACCATGAAACGTGACCTCGAGTTGGTAAGAAGCATCCTCCTTCAAGTTGAATCAGCAGACGGGCCCGTGAACATCAACAGCATAAAAACCGCTTCCCAGCCCGAGATATTCCACCACTACAGGCTGCTGCGCGAAGCTGGGTTAGTTGTTGCGAATGAATATGTTGACGGCGCCACAGATGCAAACTGTATTGTCATCGAGCGGCTCACTTGGGCGGGGCATGATTTTCTCGCCGCAGCTCGCGATGATTCTCGCTGGAAAGCGGTCATGAGCGCAGGCAAAGACATGACTCTTGATGTGGTTAAAGGTGTGTTGGTTGAGATCAGTAAAAATACGCTTAGGACGGTATTTGGTCTTTCGGGGGGCGGTTGAAAATGCTACTGTCTGTCCTATGAAAAAAAAACTCCCATCCTTCTCAAAGCCGCCCAAGCCGAAGCCCCTCTCTTCCAAGGCTCCATCCGTCCGTTCCGCCAACTATCCGCAATTGGTCGGGGGGATCGGTGAGTTGTTGGATGTTGCCCGCCGCACTTCGGCGCGCGCGGTCAATGCGCTGATGACGGCCACTTATTGGGAAATTGGGCGGCGAATTGTGGAGTTTGAGCAGGGGGGGAAAGGCCGGGCAGGTTATGGCGAAGGGTTGCTCAAGCGGCTTTCGTATGACTTGACACATCGCTATGGGCGTGGCTTTTCCGTCCAGAACCTTGAGAATATGCGCCTGTTCTACGGGATATGTGACGCGGCCGTGATTTCCCAGACGTTGTCTGGGAAATCTGGAAACACGATGGAGATGCCGCCGAAATCCCAGACAGAGTCTGGGATTTCCTGGATATTGCCGGTGTCATCGGGAGACATTCCGTTTACCATTCCTATGCTTGCCCGCGCATTCCCTTTGCCGTGGTCGGATTATGTGCTTTTGATCCGTCGTGCCCGTTCGCCGGAAGCGTTCGCTTTCTATTGCGCCGAAGCCCTGCGCGGCGGTTGGACAGTGCGCCAACTCCAGCGTCAAATGGACAGCCAGTTTTATGAGAGGACGGCGCTCTCGCGCAACAAAGTCGCCATGCTGGCCAACGGTGAAAAACCACAGCCGGGTGATGCGGTGAGTGCGGAAGAGGAAATCCGACATCCGCTGGTACTGGAATTCCTTGGCCTGCGCGACGAGTATTCCGAGACTGATTTGGAGGATGCATTGGTTCATCATCTGGAGACGTTCCTCCTTGAATTGGGGAACGACTTTGCCTTTGTCGGCCGCCAACGCCGCTTGCGCTTGGATGACGAGTGGTATCGCGTGGATCTTCTATTCTACCATCGGCGGTTGCGCTGCCTGGTGATTTTCGACCTGAAAATCGGCCGTTTTACCCATGCCGATGCCGGGCAGATGACGATGTACCTGAACTACGCGCAAGAGCATTGGTGTCAGCCAGGGGAAAATCCGCCGGTGGGCGTCATCCTGTGTTCGGGCAAGGGTGAGGCATTGGTGCGGTATGCCACCGGCAATCTGCCCAACAAGCCACTGGTGCGGGAATATCTCACCGTGTTGCCGGACGAAAAGGTCTTGGCGGGGGAAATGGAAAAAGCGCGCAAAAAGGTGGAGGGGCGGACAAGATGAGCACGATCTCTCCCCATTCCATCCCCATGCTCGAACTCGCCTACGACACCTCCGGCTCCACCGGCACCTTGGCCCTTGCCAAGGATGGCGTCCTCCTGTGCGAGCGCAACTTGATCGAAGGGCGGCGCCACAACATGGAATTGATGGCGACCATCGCGCAGGAAATGGCCCGGTTCGGCTTCAAACCCGCCGATCTGTCGTGGGTGCATGTGGGGGTGGGGCCGGGCTCCTTCACCGGGCTGCGCACCGGTTGCGCGGCGGCCCAAGCGCTGGCGCTGGCCTTGCCCGCCTGCCGTTTCACGCGGGTGCCGGCGGTGGATGCGTTGGTGCACGGCGCGCAGGCGGCCCATCCGGGCCGGGCGGTTGCCGTGAGTTTGGCGTGGAAAAAAGACACGGCGTGGTCGGTGGTGGTGGGGGGGGATGGCACGGAACTTCTGGCCCCGGCCGAGCGCGGTTTTGACGCCCTGTTCGCCGCCTGCCCGGCGGGAACCTTGCTGGTGGGTGAAACGCCGCCAGGTTTGGTGTTGCCGGCGCAGGTGACCTTGGCGGGGTCGGAACTGGCCGGGGTGCCGGCCGGCAGCGTGCTGGCGGTGGGGCGGGGGCTGGCGGAAAAGGGCTTGTTTTCAAGCGCCGCGCAACTGCAGCCCCTTTATCCGCGACGGCCCGAGGCGGTGACCTTGTGGGAGGCGCGCAAGCTCCCCGCGCCCCGGTGATTTTCCCCATTTGACCGCAGGCCGAGAGTTTGGCATAATGCTCGGCCCCAAATTTCCGATTTGGTTTGCATAAGCAATATTTCCCAAGAAAGATTCCCATGAGCACCATCGCCCCCGGCAACAAAATCGCAGTCACCATCGTCAAGACCCCCACCAATGTCGCCGCGCGCAAGACCCTGGTTCGCGTGCTCTCGCGCGATGCCGGCGTCAAGAAGACCAATGCCCGCCTGTACGCCACCCGCAAGGCCAACGAGCGCGTCACCGTCCGCGGCGGCCGCCTGCGCCTGTGGGAAGGTCGCGTGGTCACCCAGCACCCGGTCAAGGGCAACATCGGCGAAACCGGCACCTTCACCGCCACCTTGGATGTCCTCAAGGACCTCGCCAGTGTGGCCCGTTTCGTCGAAGTGAAAGCCGCCTAAACGCGGTGTTCCCAAATCCCGTCCAGGCAAAGACCCCGCACCTGCAGTGCGGGGTCTTTGCTTGGACGGGATTTGGGAAAAGTTTGACGGGCAATCCGGGTTGCAGAAAGATTGCATTTCCCTATAATGCTCGGCCCGTTTGAGCGAAGGCTTCTACTTTGCGTTGGCGGAAATCTCTCGCAGACAGTTCAGAAAAACGCGTTTTTCACGGAAAATCCCCACTTTTTGTCTTACGACACCAAGGAATCACCATGTCCAAAGCCCCTGCCGCCCCCGGCGCCCCCGGCGCCGCCAACACCTCCGTCGGCCCCATCCCCGGCAAAGTGCTCACCAAGAGTTTCATGATCCAGGCCACCGGCGGCGCCGCCACCCCGGCTCCTCCGCTCGGCCCCGTGCTTGGCGCCAACGGCGTGAACCCCGGCCAATTCATCCAGCAGTTCAACGCCGCCACCGCGCCGATGAAGGGGCAGACCGTGCGCTGCTTGGTCTTCGTCTACAAGGACCGCACCTTCTCGTTCGAACTCAAGTGCCCGCCCGCTTCGTCCATGATCAAGAAGGCCGCCGGCATCGAATCCGGTTCCGGCGTTCCCCACAAGAACAAGGTCGGCAAGATCACCCATGCGCAACTCGAAGTCATTGCCGCTGAAAAGGGCAAGGAAATGACCGGCCACAGCAAGGAAGCCCTCATGCGCACCATCGCCGGCACCGCCCGCTCGATGGGTGTCGATGTGGTGGCCTGATGGCTGCCCGTCTGTTTGATTGCATCCCGTTTTTCGTTCCGGCGCGTGTCCGGAATGGCCTACCGCGAGCCTTAATCGCGGGAGAACCGCCGTCTGCATTGCAGCGGCATTCGAAAGGAAGCCAACATGGCTCGTCAAGGCAAGAAATTTTTGGCTGATCTCGCCAAGCAACCCCAGCAGGCTTTGCCTGTGGCGGAAGCGGTGGGCGTCATCAAGTCGTTCCGTGATACCAAATTCGACCAATCCATCGAAGTGGTGCTCCACCTCGGACTCGACACCAAGCAAAGCGACCAGTCGCTGCGCGGTGCAGTCGCCCTGCCCCACGGCGTGGGCGCCACCAAGAAGGTGATCGCCTTCGTGGCCGCCGACAAAGTGGCCAAGGCCCTCGCGGCCGGCGCCATCGAAGCGGGTGCCGACGATTTGGTCGCCAAGATCGAAGGTGGCTGGTTGGATTTCGACGTCGTCATCGCCGAACCGGCCATGATGCGCGTCGTTGCCAAGCTCGGCAAGCAGTTGGGCCCCAAGGGTTTGATGCCCAGCCCCAAGGCTGGCACCGTGACCCCGCAAATCGAGCAAGCCATCAAGGAATACGCCGCCGGCAAGGTGGAGTTCCGCAACGATGCGGGTGGCAATGTGTCCGCCGCCGTGGGCAAGAAGTCCTTCTCGGCCGAGAAGATCGCCGACAATGTGACCGCTTTCATCGAGTACATCGAAAAGCTCAAGCCCGCCACCGTCAAGGGCCAGTACATCAAGCGCATCGCCATCGCGGCCACCATGACCCCCTCGGTCACCATTGCCCGCTGATTTTGGCGCCAAGTTTCGGCATTAACCTTTTTTTCAACCATCCCTCCGCCGCACTTTGGTGCGGCCAACACGGAGCCCAGCAATGAGCAAGCCCGTCAAGAACCTGATCTCGGAAGCCTACAAGAGTCGTTTTGGCGACATCAACGGCGCCATTTTGGTCGAGATCCGTGGCACCACTTCCAACGACACCAACAACCTTCGCGCCGCTTTGGCCCAGAAGAACATGAAGGTGACCGTGGTGAAGAATGCCCTCGCCAAGTCCATCCTTGGGAACACCCAGGCCAAAGACTTGTCCAATTTCCTCTCCGGTGCCAACGCACTGGTCTACCCCGCCGGCGAAGGCGTCGATGCCTTGGGCGTCGCCCGCGAATTGGCCGTGTGGGCCAAGAAGATCCCCACCCTGCAATACAAGGGCGCCTTCTACGACGGCGTGCTGTATGAAGGCCAAGCCGGCGTCGAGCAGCTCTCCAAGCTGCCCACCCGCGCCGAAGCCCAGGGCAATGTGGTCACCCTCTTGCTCTCGCCCGGCAGCCAGCTCATCGGCATCCTGGACGCGATCAAGACCAAGCTCGAAGCGGACGCTCCCGCAGCGCCCGCCGCCGAGGCTGCTCCCGAAGTTGCCGCTGAAACTGCCCCCGCAGCCGATGCCCCGGCCGCCTGATCGATTTGATTGGTTCCCATTTTCTCTCGTCTCCATTACTTGCGGTTGGGACTGGCCCCTTTGGGGTTAAAGACGGGCGCGTTGCCCAGACCTCTCCTGCCGCGAAACTTCCAAAGGAAGATCCCATGTCCGCTATCGCTGAACTCGGTGACAAACTCGCAGCCTTGACCCTCAAGGACGCCGTCGAACTCGCCAACTACCTCGAAACCACCCATGGCATCAAGCCGGCCGCCGTTGCCGCTGCTGCCGCTCCTGCCGCCGCCGCCGCTGAGAAGACGGAATTCACCGTCGTCCTCAAGGGTGCTGGCGCCAGCAAGCTCAACGTCATCAAGGTGCTGCGCGAAGCCACCGGCCTTGGCCTCAAAGAAGCCAAGGACTTGGCCGACAAGGCCGGCTCCGTCATCAAGGAAAACATCCCCAAGGCCGACGCCGAGAAGCTTGCGGAAGCCCTCAAGGCCGCCGGTGCCGACGTCGAACTCAAGTAATTCGTGCCCGACTCATGGTCTCACAAAAAACACCACCCGCTTGCGGGTGGTGTTTTTCTTGGGGGAGGCGGTGTGGAATAAATCATCCAGGGCTGGCGGGTGAAGGATGGGTGCCACGGACAGCGCAGCCGCGGCGGCGGA
>CAZVNU010000101.1:0-7797 GCA_964628335.1 uncultured Phycisphaeraceae bacterium | reverse complement strand
CGGGCGGCATTTGCGGGTGGGGACACCCGCGCTCCATCACCCGCCAGCCCTGGGGCCGAAACCAGTGGGTTATCCACAGCGGCCAAAGGGAATAAAATCCCCGGTTGCGGGTTGACTGAACACCGTTCTCTCGGCGACAATGCCGGCTTCTTCTCCACTCTTTTTCCACAGGTTCCTCATGTCTCATGCACAGCGTTACTCAGGGTCGTCCCGGCGGTTGGCAGGGGGCAATGCGGGAGCCTTGGCGGTGGCTTTGTGGGTTGGTCTGGCAGGCTGTCAGAGTTCCAAAACCCAGGACCGCTTGGTGGTGGATCGCGGGCCGATGTACACCGGTGCGCCGATTTTCCATGGCACGGTGGGCTCTTTGGCCCAGTTCACCAATGACGAGCCGATGCTGGTGTCGGGCTATGGCCTGATTGTGGGCTTGAACGGCTCCGGCTCCGATGAATTGCTGCCGTACTTGGCGCCCTACATGCGCGATCAGGCCCGGCGCGGCGGTTTCAGCCCGACCGGGGCGTTTGACATCAACACGGCGGTGGTTTCGGTGCAGGGTTTGATCCCGCCGGGGGCCGCCAAAGGCGAGGCGTTTGACCTGTGGGTGGAAAGCACGGTGAAATCCGTCGGTTCGCTGTCCGGCGGCCAGTTGTTCACCACCGACCTGCAGCCCGGGGCCCCGGCGCGCGATCCTGGCAAATATGTGGGGCGCGTGGGCACCGGCGGCGGCGCGGTGTATATGGATCCCTTCGACCAGCAGGAGTGGGGCAAAAACGGCGTGGGCGGCGTGTCCTGGCAGGATTTTCAGCGCCAGGGTGTGATCCTGGGTGGGGGGCGGGTGACCGAATCCCGGCCGCTGCTGCTCACGCTCAACCAGCCGTCGTATGGCACGGCCGGCAAAATCGCCGAAGCCATCAACGGCAGTTTTGCCCAGGGGCGCGCCGACAAAATCCCCACGGCGGTGGCCAGCGACGACCAGCACATTGCCATCAATCTGCCGGCGGCTTTCCGCCGCAATCCGAGCGCCTTCATCGAGCAGGTGCGCTGGCTTTACATCCAGCGGCTGGATCCGGCTTTTGCCCCGGCGCAAACCAAAGTCATGGTGGCGGCGCTGGCCGAAGAATCCGAGGCGCGCCGCGCCGAGTTCGCCGACCGCTGCGTGCAGGCGTGGAAAGCGCTGGGGCGCGGCACGTTCTCGGCCCTGCGCCCGGCCTACACCTTGGCGGCCGGCAGCGCATTTGAAGGCGAGTTGTGGCCGGATGAGGTGCGCAACCCCAACAACCCCAAAAACACCCAGCGCTTGGCGGCGGTCCGCGCCGGCTATCCCGCCGTGCGTGATGCCGCCGTGCGCGCCGGCTTTGCGATGGGCGATCCGCAGGCGGTCGACATCGTGGTGGCGGCCGTGCCCAAGGCGCAAAACGCCACCCAGCGGCGCCGGTTGGCGGGCTTGCTGGCCGAGCAGCCCAATCATCAGGGCGTGTTGGCGGCCTTGCGTTTGCTGATGGCCGACCAGGATCCTTCCGTGCGCATGGCGGCTTATGAGTCGTACGCCCAATGCTTCTCGTATCTGTCCGAAGCCATGGGCGGCGGGGCAAAAGGGGATCAGGCGGCCGAACAGCTCATGGGTTCCTTCCACCGCAGCTTCGCCCTTGACGGCGACAACAAGCCCAAATACGCGGTGGATGTGGTGCCCATCGGCGAGCCCTTGGTGGTGATGAGTGTTTCGGGCCGTCCGCGCGCGGTGATTTTCGGCCGCGATGCCGGCCTGGTCAACCCCACCCATGTGCTGTTTGAAGGTGCGGAAACCGCCCGCCCGCAGCCCGCCGCCAACCCCGAGCAACGCGCCGCCATGGTGCGCGAACTGGCGGTTGACGCCGGCATCAGCGAAGCCGAAGCGGCGGCGCGCGTGGCAAAAATTGAACAAGCCAGCGCACCCATCCTGCTTTACGGCCGCGGCCGCCTCAACCTGCGCGTGCGCGATGAGCAGGTCAGCAGCGAGATGCGCGAGATGCAGGCCCGCCAACTCAAGGCCCAGAAGAACATTTCCTTTGCCGAAGCCTACCAGCAGATTCCCGCGGTGCGCGAGGTGCTGGCGGTCGCTTTTTATCCCGGCGACAACACCAAGCAGGAATTCAAGGCGGTCAACAGCCTGGCAACTTTGGCGTTTGTGCTCGGCCAGCACACCGACGCCCACCGCACGCTGCCCGGGGTGGCCTTCAATTTCGACAAGGTGACGCGCATCTTCCACGAGCTCTCCAAGCGCGGTGCCATCGCCGCGCCGGTGGAAATCCGCATGAGCCCACTGGCCGACCGCATGCGCAAAGCCGCGCTGACCGCCAAGAAGCCCGATGCCGCCCGTCCCGAGGGGGAAATCGAGGATTTGAGCGGCTTGCTGGGCGCCGGGGCCAAACCCCAGGCGCCGGTCAGCGCCCCGCCGGCGCCCAAGCCCCAAGGCGATGCGCCGACCGGAGCCAATCCTTTCAACCCCTAAGGAAAAGGGTGCCGTCCGCCGGGCCTGCCGCTTGCGGGCACCATTCACCTTTTCTTTCACTTCTGACCCGTTTCCATCGCCATGCGCCTGCTCAAACTCACCCTCCAAGGCTTCAAAAGCTTTGCCGACAAGACCGAGATCACCTTCGACAAGCCCATCGTGGGCATCGTGGGCCCCAACGGTTGCGGCAAGTCGAATGTCGTGGACGCCATCAAATGGGTGCTGGGCGAGCAGTCGGCCAAGAGTTTGCGCGGCGGGTCGATGCAGGATGTGATTTTCAACGGTTCGTCGGCGCGCCCGCCGATGGGCATGGCGCAGGTGACGCTGACCTTTGAAAATCCGGTGGAGCCGACCCTGCTTGAAGAGGCCGCCAATGACGCCACCGGCAAGCGGGTGCCGCGCAAGCTGCCGATTGACGCCGACATCGTCGAGGTGACCCGCCAGTTGTTCCGTGACGGCACCAGTGATTACCTGATCAACGGCCAGCGCGCCCGCTTGCGCGATGTGAAGGAAACCTTTCTGGACACCGGCGTGGGCACCGATGCCTACTCGGTCATCGAGCAGGGCAAAGTGTCGCGCATGCTGGAGGCCAATCCCAAGGAGCGCCGCCTGATTTTCGAGGAGGCCGCCGGCATCAGCCGCTTCAAGGCGCGCAAGAAGGAGGCCCAGCGCAAGCTGGCCAAGACCGAGCAGAACCTGGCCCTGTGCCGCACCCGCTTGGAAGAAACCGCCGCCCGCCTGCGCTCGGTCAAGATGCAGGCCGCCCGCGCCCGCGCCTGGCAGGATTACCAGGCCCGCCTCAAGGATCACCAGTTGCGCTTCGGCCTGGCCGAATTCCATGTGCTCACCCGCGAGTTGGACGAGGTGCGCGGGGACTTCAGCGAAGCCGAGCAGGGCCGCATTGAAACGGCCGCCAATCTGGCCCTGGTCGAAGCGGAACTGACCGAGGTCGAAGCCCGCCGCAGCGAAGAAGCGAGCGTCTTGGCCGGGCTTGAGGACGAGCGCCGCACTTGGCTCTCGCGCATGGAGCAGGCCCGCCAGCGCGCCAGTTTTGCCGAGCGCCAAATCGCCGAGACCGGCGCCGCCCTCGCCCGCGACTCCGAGCATGCCGCCGAGGTGGAAGAGCACCTGGGGCGCCACGCCCGCGAAGCCGAAGCTTTGCGCACCGCCGCCGAAGCGCTGGCCGTGGCGCTTGGCGCCGCCGAAGCCGCCCTGGCCGAAGCCCGCGAGGCCAACCAGGTCGCCCAGGAGGAAGCCGACACCGCCCGCGCCGCCTTGGAAGAAGCCGGCCGCGCCGCCGCCCGCTGCTTGCGCGAGGCCCAGGGGCACCGCGCCGAGGAGCGTTCGCTGACCCGCTTCATTGAAAACATGGCCGCCACCCGCGCCAAGCTGGAGCAGCGCGTGGCCGATGCCGATGCCAACTTGGCCCACGCCAAGGCCGAGCGCGACGGCGTTGAGGCGCAATTGAATGCCGCCGTCGAGGCTTTGGTGCGTGAAGAAGCGCAGTTGCTCGAGCAAAAGAGCCTGACCGAAGCCCTGGGCGGGCGCAGCGCCGAACTGGCCGCCAAATTGGCCGAGGCGCGCGACCGGCGCTCCAACATCGCCAGCCGCCACAGCGTGCTGTCCGAGATGGAGCAGAAGCACGAGGGCGTGGCCGAAACCGTCAAAGCGATTTTGCCCGGCGGCGAGCAAGCGGCGCAATTCCCTTTTGTGCGGGCCATGTTGGCGGACTTGATTGAAGCCGATGCCGAGCATGCTTCTTTGATCGAAGCCGCGCTGGGTGAGCATCAACAGGCGTTGGTGGCGGATCGCTTCGCCGATTTGTTGGGCGCCAAATCGGCCTTGGATGTTTTGGTCGGCCGGGTGTCGTTCTTGGCAGTGGATGGCGACCCGACGGCGGCGCTGCCGGCTCTGCCGGCGGGTTTGCCCACCGTGGCTGCCTTGGTGCGTTGCCCGGCCTGGGTTCAGCCGCTGGTGGATCGTATTCTGGGCCGCACCGTCATCGCGCGCGATTTGGACGCCGCCCACATGGCCCGCGTGGTGAGCCCCAAGGGTTTGCGCTTCGTCACCCTCAGCGGCCAGGTGCTTGACGCGGACGGCCGCGTGCAGGCCGGCCCGATCGCCGCCGGCATCGGCCTGATTTCGCGCCGCAGCGAACTGGCCGTGCTCACCGGCGACTTGCAGGCCGTCGAGGCGCAAATTGCCGCGGACCAGGCCTTGCTGGCCGATCTGTCGCAGCAGGCCGCCGCCGCCGAACAATTGCGCGGCGAAACGCAAAAACGGTTGTTTGAAGCCAAAACCGCCCAGGCCCGTCAAGGCAGTGCGCTCGAAGGCTTGCAGGTGCAGGTGCTGCGGTTGGAGAAAGAAGCCCCGGCCGCCGCCGCCGAATTGGGCGCGGTGGTGGCGCAAATGGCCGAAGCCGAAACCAAGCTGGCGCAGCACGCGCTGGACGCCGAGCAGATGGAAGTCGAAGCCAACCAGGCTCAGGAGAGCGTGGGCGGCTTGCAGGAGCAAATCGCGGTGATGGTCGAGCGCGCCGAAATGGCCCGCGAGCAGGTGACCCAGGCCCGGGTGGAAAGCAGCACCCTGGCCGAGCAGCGCGACGGCGCCGAGCGCGCCCTGCGCCAGCATGGCGTGACCGAAGCCGACCTGCACCGCCAGCGCGACCGCCTGCAGGACCAGTTGGCGGCTTACGAAGCCAAACAGGAGGAATTGGCCAGAACCAACGCCGAGTCGCTGGCCGAATCCGAGGAAGCCGATGTGCAATTGCAGCAGGCTTCCGAGCGCTGCGAAGTGGCGCGGGCAAAGGCTGCCGAATCCGAAGAAGCCACCAACACCCTGCGCGACCGCGCCAAGAGCGCCCGCTCGTCGGCCAGCGCCGCCGAATCCGCCGCCCACAAGCTGGAAATGCGCGCCAGCAATCTGGCGGTCAAGTCCGACAGCATCAAAGAGCGCGTGCATGAGCAGTTGGGCCTTAATCTGGAAGAGAAGTACCGCTTTGTGGTCGAGCTGATCCACCGCCGCGACAACCCGATCATTTCCTCCCCCTTTGGCGACGATGCGTTTGAGGAGGCGGATGAAAATGAATTGCCGGTGATGGGGGAAGGGTCGGCCGAGGGTACTCCCGCGACAGGGGGCATCTCGCCCGAGTCTGTCGAGGGCAGGGAATCTTCCAACGCGGGTGAATCCATTGCAGGTGCGGGCGAGATGCCCCCTGTCGCGGGAGACGGCACTGCCGATGCACCCGTGGAAGCGGCAGCAGCCGAAGAAGAAGAGCCGTCGCGCGATCCGTTGGCTGAGATGATTGCCGACGGCGAAGACCCTTTCCTGATCGACATGCCCGCCGTCAAGGAGGAGATGGAAGAACTGCAAACCAAGATCACCCGCTTGGGCGGGGTGAATCTGGACGCCATCGAAGAGGAAGTGCAGCTCGAAGGCCGGCAGGACGAACTGGGCGAGCAGGTGCGCGACATCGAGGAAGCCAAGCTGGCGCTGGAAACCCTCATCGAGCAGATCAACATCGATTCGCGCGGCCGCTTCGAGAAGACCTTCCACGAAATCGAAGCCAACTTCGCCGGCAACGACGGCATGTTCCGTCGCATCTTCGGCGGTGGCCAAGCCCGGCTCAAACTGGTGCCACCCGAAGACGAGGTGGACAAGGACACCGGCGAAACCATCCCCGCCATTGATGAGAACGGCAACTTCGACGTGCTGGAAGCCGGCATTGAGATCGTGGCCCAGCCGCCCGGCAAGCGCCCGGTCTCGCTGTCGCAGCTTTCCGGCGGTGAAAAGACCATGACCGCACTGGCCCTGCTGATGGCCATCTTCGGCACCCGTCCCAGCCCGTACGCGATTCTGGACGAAGTGGACGCTGCCTTGGACGAGGCCAATGTGGACCGTTATGTGAAGATTTTGAAATCCTTCCTGCACACGTCGCACTTCATCGTCATCACCCACCGCAAGCCCACCATGCAGGGCTGCGACGCCCTGTACGGCATCACCCAGGAAGAGCGCGGCGTTTCCAAGCGGGTGCGCGTCAATGTGGACCAGGTCAGCGCCGAAGGCAGCGACGATGTGCGCCTGGCCGAAGGAGTGGGCCAAGGCGAGGACGAAGCCGAGTCGCCGTATGCGATCGAAAAATTCGAAGAGCCCGCGCCCAAAAAACGCAGCCGCATGATCGAGGCCGCCTTTGAGGCGCCGGCGCGGGACTTGGAACTGGTGACGCCGGAAGAAAAGAACACGCTGGCGGTTGAGCCCAAGGTTGAGCCCAAGGTTGAGCCCGAGGTTGAGGCTGTTGCCGAGGCGGTGGCTGAACCGATGACTGCCCCTGTTGCCGAGTCCGTCGAATGGGCGCCAGAGCCCGCCGCCTTTGAGCCGGTCCAGGCGCCGGCAGCGGATGAGGACATCCGCGCTCCAGAGGTGGAAGTTGCGGTGGTGCCCGCCAGCCCCAAGCCGAACGGCATGCGTGATTTGTCGATCAAGCCCGTGTCGGAAAACCGCAAGCGGTTGGCGGCGCTGCTGCTGGGGAAGAAGGCGGGGGAGTGAGGCGGTGCGGATGAGATCCGCGCGGAAGCGCGGGAGGGTCGGCTTTAGCCGACCAGAGGGGCGATGGAAATGGCAAAAATAGGGCGCAGGCGAGTACAATTTTCCCTGTCATGACTACCACTGCTCCCATTTTGTTCGGTTGCGCCAAGGCGCGGAAACACGCGAAGCAAAAGCGTCGGGATGCGGCGTGGGCTAGGTGGGAGGAATCGCGCAAGGGGCTAACATCGGGGATGAGTGTGGTGGATATGATTCGTGAGATGCGGGAAGAGCGAACGGAAAAGTTGTTGGGTTTTTGCGGGATAAAGACCGGCGACCAAAAGGAGAGAGAAGCAAATGGACTGCCCCAAATGCCACGCTGAAATGGAATCTGGCGCATCTTGCGCCAATGTGGCCCTGTCCTGGATTGAAAAGAAAAAACTCCAGTCATTTGCATTCATGGACAAAGATCTTTCTGGTGCTGGGCTGCGAAAATTATTCCCGTGGAAAGCGTATTACTTCAAGGCGTCAAATTGCCGGACATGCGGAATTGTGGTTGTCGATTACTCAAAGAAATTTGACAAGAAGTCGTTGGAGGCAGAACTTTGACTTTAGATAGTAAGAGCCAGCCTCTTTCCCCTGCCTGGCGCACGGAAATCCGTGAGCGTCAGGCTGCTTACCGTGCCGGCACGATGAGGGTGGTTTTCGCCGAAGAAGTGCATCAGCGCATCGAGTCTCGGAAAATGCAAATTTGCGTCTGGAAATTCGCCAGATGTGGAAAAGTCGCGGTC
>CAZVNU010000100.1:0-7871 GCA_964628335.1 uncultured Phycisphaeraceae bacterium | reverse complement strand
ATCTTTGAGCGCCCCCATGTCACTGCCTCCCCCCCGTCATCATCTCATCGCGCGTCCAGGCGGCTTCCCCGCCGCGGATGGCCATGCCGCGCTTGCGCCGGCCCGCGGCGACCCGCGCGGGTTCACCCTCCTTGAGTTGCTGATCGCCTGCACCATCGCCCTGATCCTGCTTGGCATCTGCATGTACCTGTTCGGGCAAACCGCCACCCTCACCAAGGTGAGCCTGGGCCGGGCGGAATTGGCGCTGACCGCCCAAACCTTCGACGCCCGCCTGCGCGACGACACCCGGTACATGCTGGGGCCCAACCGCGACCCCGCCGAAACGGGCGGGTGCCTGGTCATCGTGCCGGCCTTGCGCCAAGGCTTCATCCCCCTGGTCAACGGCCGGATGTCCGCCAACCCGGTCCGGTTGCGCTCCGATCAACTGGTGTTCTTCTCCAAACGCGACCCGGCCAATCCGCGCCCCTGGGTCAGCCTGCTGCCGGAAGACGGCAACACGCCGCCGCAAAACACCAGTTACGAGGCGCGCCTATGGTACGGCGCCGTCCGCGACGCCAACCTCACCGGCGACGGCACAAGCCAGGACATCTCCCGGCAGGCACATCTATGGAAGGTCGGACGCGACCTGAAATTGATCCTGAAGACCACCGCCGGCGAGATTGACGCCACCGTGCAATCCGACAAGGACACCACGCCAGGCGGCCCGATCGCCAGCCCCGCCACTCCGGGCGGCTTGATCAACCTCAAGAACTTGGCCGTTTCCGCGACCTGGACCGACCAGGATTATGTGGCCGAGCTGATCGGCGAAAATCCCGCCGGCACCGCCATCCCCAACGACAACGCCAACTACACCAACCAGCCCACCATCACCCCGCAGATCGACCTCAAGGCGCTGCAGCACGGGGGGGGCGTCCACCACGGCATCCAGCTTTCCGATTTGGCGCAAGCCCACACCCGCCTCTTGGAAAACTGCAGCGAAATCGTCATCCAATGGGCCGGCGACCTGGACAAGGACGGCCAGATCGATTTCTATCCGGCCAACCATCCCTTGCAGGGCTCCATGATCTGGTATCCGGAAGAACTGCATACCAACGCCCTGAAAGATGCCACCACCAAAACCCGGTTGTCGGGTCCGCTGCTGGCCAAATACAACCTCATCGCCGCCAACCCATGGACCCAAACCTTCCCCGCCGGTTTTGCGCCGGCCCTGGGCGTCTGGCCCAACGGCCGTTTCGGCGCCGCACCCGCCAGCGGCGCATGGACCGACCGTTTCCAGTTCGACTATGGCGAGACGGACAACGCCCCCAACCAGGCCGCCGCCACCCCCACGGTGCCGGCGCCCTATGTGTTCCGCTTCGATGACGACCAATACCGGTTGGTGCGCTTCGGCTTCCGGCAGGACGGCTCGATCTACCAGAACAAGCACGACGGCAAGCTGCTGCCGGCGCAAACATGGTCGGACACCGCGTCCTATGCGGCGAACTCGCTGGTGTGGCACGATGGCGGCAATTATGTCAATGGCGCGGCCGTGGCCGCGCCGGTGGCCCCGGATGTGAATCCGCCCCCGCCGGCCGCCCCGTGGACGGCGGCCACCAAGCGGCATTGGACGCCCTACCCACCCACGCCGGCGCTCGCCACCATCAATCCCACGCCGGCCCAACTGTACACGGGGGCGGCGCCGGCCGGCCCTTATCCCCGTGCCACCACCGGCGCATCGGCGGCGGCGGGGCGGAATTTCGGCGATGTGCTGGGCGACCGCGACATCCCGACCGGCGATCAGCCGGGGGCCAATGGCGCCCCCTGCCGGGAAGCGCCACCCGCCTGGCCCAATTGGGCCGGCGGCGAAGGCGCCCAAGCCATCGTGCATTACCCCGCAGCCACCGATCCCCTGTACTACGCCTTGGCGGCGACGATCGCAGAAGATATTCCCGGCGACTCCCCGCTCTGGGCCCCCATCCCGCAGCCCCCGGATGGCATCCCGAACTACGCTGCCAACACGGCCTATCCCCCGGGGTCGTTTGTCCACAACGGCGGGAAGGTCTATTGCAACACGGCCGACATCCCCGGGGGCGTGGCCACGGCCTATGTGGCCGGCAATGCCTATGCCGCCAATGCGCCAGTGACCCATCTCGGGACTTCTTATTACCCCACCGTCGCCATCCCCACCCTTGCCAGCATGCCCGCATGGGCGGACGACGCCACCTACGCGGCGGGAAGCTTCGTTTCTTATGGCGGCGTGGGATACCACGCTTCGTCAGCCGTCGCCACCCCGCTCACGATCGATCCGGTGACCGGCGATCCGTACGACCCGCCCCTCACCACGCCGGAACCGCCCCACGATCCCTGGCAGGCGGTGGGGCCGCCCGATGTGTCGCCCCTGTGGGTCACAAATACCCTGACCGGCAACCCGGCATGGCAAGAGGTGAGCCCGCCGCCTTATGGCTACCGCATCCGCGTGTCTCAAACCGGGCGCATTTTGAGCAAAACCTCGCCCGCCACGGCCACCGCCAGCGCGCCTGCCGTGGCAGCCGCCAACCCCGTCGACGCCCAAACCGCCGTCGCCGCCACCGGTGCCGAGCCGGTGTTCACCGATGGCATGAACCCCTATGCCTTGATGACCAGCGACTTCGGCCCCGGCAACAACCACACCGTCACCTACGCCGACCTGTGGGCGGAATACTTCAAGCCAGTCAATACCCCCGCGTTGCAGGGCACCCCCGCCGACTGGCGCAACCCGCAATCCGACTGGCCGAAGCTGCTGCGCATCCGTTTGCGCCTGCACGATGCCCAGGGCAAGGTCACTTCCTATTCCGACGAAGCCCTGATCAACGGCCGCGACGACGACGGCGACGGCGTGGTGGACAACCCGGAAGAAGGCCGCATCAGCGGCATCTGGTACGAACTGATCATCGCCGTGCCTTATCCGATGGATCCCACGCCGCGCCAGCACTGAGGGAGGGTCGGCTTTAGCCGACCATTCAATCAAGCCGTCGAGAGCTCCCGTTCAAGACGCTCCCTCTGACGAAATCCAGAGATCCCCATTTCGCTCGTTCCAAACCGTGGTCGGCTAAAGCCGACCCTCCCCTGGAGTTCCCCCATGCCACGCCGCATCCAACGCCACCGCCCCGCGCGCCCGAACGCGTTCTCCACCATCATGATCCTCATGCTGCTGGTGTTGATCCTGGTCCTGGTGCTGACCTACCTGCGCACCATGCGGGCCTACACCATCACGCACCCGATCCTGCAACCCAGCGCGGATGTGGTGCTCGTCCGGCTCCAGTCCGATTTGGCCGGCATCATCGGCGCAGACGGCAAGATTGACGAACATGAACCCCACGACTACCCGTGGACTTGCGCCCGCATGAACGCGCCTTGCGCCTTGAGTTACCCGGAAATGGTCTCCTCCACCCAAGGCCTGGGCGACCCCAAGGTGGATGATGCCTGGCTGGCGCCCAACGAGCCGGAAGGCAACCAGTGGAAACAGGTCTCCAACATCTACAACAGTTTCCTGGCCTACGACCACGCCAACCTGTCGAATATCCCGATGAACACGGCCACCCAGGCTTGGGTGCCCTCGGATGTGCCGGCCGGAGCGACCATCCAGGGAATGGCCAACGCCGCCCAATCCGGCCTTCCCCCCACCTCCCCGGCCAGCACCTCGCTGGCGGCGCAATTCCAGAATGTGCCGCTCGACGATCCGCGCCTGGTGGATGCCGACGGCGACGGCGTGCCCGACAGCCTGTGGTTCTATCCCAAGGACAACCTGCAAGGCGGCCTGCGCTATGTGGCGGCGGTGCGCGTGGTGGATCTGTGCGGCTGCCTCAACCTCAACACCGCGCTGGGGGAATTCGGCGCGGCCCCCGGCACCGTCGGCGGCGACATCCCCAAGAAAGGCGAAGGCTCGTATGAGATCGACGCCAGCCCCCTGTTGGGTGCGATGCCCGCGGCCTCCCAAACCTTCCGCAACGCCGGCGGCGACGCCTACGGGCGCTGGCTGGCCAACGGGGCCAAGACCGCCAACAGCGGCCTGTCCTACGGCGACGATGGCGTGGGCACCAAGATCAACACCACCACCACCACGGCGCCGGTCACCCGCACCGGCATCCGTTACGACCTGAACGATGAACTCCAGTTGAAGGATTTTTCCAACCGCATCACCGCGGCCTTTGCCCCCCAGCCCGTGCTGGGCGCGCACTATCCGGCGCTCAACCTGACCCAGGTCAACCCGGTTTACCCGGCCGTCACCGATTACGCGGTGTTGGCGGCGGATGTGAAGTTGCGCCACCAACTCACCACCTTGAGCGGCGTCAGCGACCGTTATGCGGCATTGCCCAGCGCACCGGACGGGGATTACGGCAGTCTGTCATTCAACCGGACGCGCCGGCCGTTTGACATCTACACCAATCAGCTCAACATCAACCAACCCGCACCGCCCGCACCCTATCCGGCCATCAACGACCCTGTCAATCCCTCCACCAATGTCTCACCCTTTACTTACAAAGGCGCATGGGACCAAGCGCATTTCTCAGACGCCACCACTTGGGCAGGGGTGGCCCTTTTCTTGCGCGGCATCAGCGGTTACAACAACCTGGGCAATACGGCGTATCCCTATCCCCAAGGTTTTGTCACGCTGATGGGAAATGCCACCGAAGGCACCCGCGCCCTCAACTATGCCGTGCAGATGGGTCCGGCCAGTTTTCAGGATGCCTTGACTCGGGACAACCTGACCTCCGTGGCCAACTCCTGGATGGGTTGGCAGCCGCTGCCGATCATGACGGAGTTTTACGCGGAGATGCCGTATGTGGTGATGGCGCCGAATTCCAACCTGCCCAAGACCCCGTCTGCCCCGGTGGTGGTGTTTCCCAACACGACCCTTGCCAGTTTGGACATTGCCAAAATCAGGAATCTGGCCGGAAAGCTCAACTACTCCGGTTACCCCATCGTCAGGTCGGATGTCCATGCCTACAAGCAGACCGCCTCCAGCATCACATTCCAATACCAGCATTACTACCCCGACAACTACACCCGCGTGGCCGGGGTGCGGCTGGTCGAGGATGGCGCCAACAATGTGGTGGCCGACCAAGTCTACAGCAAGTACAAAGTGGGCAACAATCTGGGGCAGGATTTCGATACCTTGGCCGGAACCACGGATTCCAATTACACCGCCATCTTGGGCCTCCCCGTGCAAGCCGCTGATTTGACCTGGACCCAAGTCTACAGCAACCTTGCCTTCAACCGCACCGCCACCGGCGGCGCCGGCACCAGCACGGGGGAATTTGTCCTGGGGGGCAACAATCTGACCAGCACCAGCTGGCTCGCCAGCTGCTCCGCCGGCGTGCCTTCGTATGCCATCGAGCTCGTCAACCCCTATTCCATCCCCATTCGGGTGGCCAACATCCGCTTCAACTTCCGGGCGCATGATTGGAAAAACTGGGACACCCGTTTCACAACCAAAGTGGCCTCCACCCCCAACTACGCCTCGGCGGACCTGAGCACCTATATCAATGCCGCCCCTCCCACCGGCATGTCACAGGATGCCGAGGGCTACTATGTGCTCCGGCCGGGCGAAAAAATCGTGTTCTATCGCAATGGCACCGAATTGGCCGGTCCGGGCGGCGCGCGCCGCCGGCCCTTTGGTGGGCCGGCCTATGTCACCCCGCCGGCGGTGGGCACGCCCGGCAGCACCGATATCTCCAGCCGGATCCCTTCCGGTCCGGGGATCTACAAAGTGAACTTGGGCACCGGCAGCAATGCGCCGGATCTGGGGGGATATCCTTCGGCCTGGAATGTGGCCGCCATTGACATCGAGAGCGCGTGTAAATGGGCGAATGGCGCGCCGGTGCCCGCCACCGATGCGAGCTACGGATGGATGAATTGCCAGCGCTTGGTCTTTCAGCCGCTGCACTCCGGCTGGGATGTAGCAACAGCAACACCGCCCAACTGCGCCAAATTTGAAACGAATGTGCCCGATGGCCGTCAAGGCGCGCCCGGCGACCTGGTGTACAAGCAAATCGATGCGCGCACCTTCGGGGTTGGTGAAAAATTGAATGTGCTGCAGGCCCGCCCCGCCCTTTTTCCCATGAGTGCCAGCGCGACCACGGGCACCAACCAAATGCCGAAGGACATGGGGGATGAAGAACTCCGCACCAACACCTATGGCTCCGTGGGTTCCGGCGTGTTGCACAGCGGCGGCGTGCGACCCTATCCCGACGGCACAACCCAAACCATCAGCGGCATCTCGCTTAGAGGCCGTATCAACACGCCTGGGACCTTCATGCCGCTGGGGCACGCCAACCCCGATTCCAATCCCGTGTCCGCCGCACCGTACGCTTTCTTGGATTACGACGACACCAACGCGGCCACCAACAGCATCTCCGCTCTTGGCATGACGACCAAAGTCGCTTTCCCGGGAAATCCGCTGTATCCCGATCCATTAGGCACCACCACCCTCAATGGCGCCACCTATGCTTCTTATGCCGGCAATCGTCAAAGCATCAAGAATGAAAACTGGACATGGAATTATGTGGGCATCCCAGGCGATGCCAACTACCCAGGGACCTTTCCAGAACTGACCGCCGCCAACAATGCCAACCGCGCACGGCGCGACAACGGCAGCGCCATCGAAGGTACGGAGCGGCGCGATGGCCTGCGCCCATTGGATTTGCTCACGGTGCCGTTGGTCAGTCCCATCTACAACAATTGGGCAGGGCCTGGTGGCGCATTCCGCGTTGGGAACAACGCCTACCGCGGCACCAATATCAACACTGGGTGGGATAGCAACAGCGCCTCTCCCAGCCCGCTCGTGGGCAACCTGACGCAAAACACCATCGGTGATGCCCTGAATTTCTATCTCACCCAAGACGCCGCCAAACAGGGTCTGCGCGGCCTGTGCCTGCGCACCGATGTCCCGTGGTTCGACTGGGTCAACGCCCAAAGCCCGACCACCCCGAAATACCCCGCACTGCCCTACAACAGCACCACCAACTATGCCGCCAATCAGGAAGCGTTGTACGGCGGCGAGGTGTACCAAGCGCAAGCCGCCGGCACCAAGCCCGCACCCAACCCGGCTTTGGACGGCACGGGCAATGTCGGTCCCGGCTTGGACTGGAAACTGTCCAACGGCCCCTATGCCCGCGCCAGCCAATTCTGGCAGGCCTCTTGGGCCGAAGTTCTGGCCAGCCGTTGGCAAGTGGACAGCCCCAAGTACAAGGGCAAGACCCCCGCCAACGGCGATGATTGGAAGCCGGGCATGATCAACCTCAACACCGCACCCAAAGCCGTCTTGAAATGCCTGTCATTGCCAAATCAACCTGGCACCGCCACACCGGTGGATGCCGATACGGTGGTGAATGCCATCATCGCCGCCCGAAGCAATCCCACCGCCGGCTCTAGCGTGGCGGGAGGCGTGCGCAAGGGCTTGGTTCTGGCCAGTGAGGCCTTCGGCCCCCAAGGCCTCAAGTCATACACCACCGATGCGGCGCTGACCGGTGGTGCCGGCACCTCCAAGTTCTATACCAGTGATGTCAATCTGAACCTGGACACCCTCTCCTGGCTGCCCCAGCAAGCCACCTGCCGCAGCGACACCTTCTGCGCTTACATCATCGTCCAGGGCTACAAAGCCGATGACTTCAACAAAGGCCCGGTGGATGTGCGCCGCGCGGTGGTCCTCTATTCCCGCAACACCTCGGGCGGCGTGGCCAAGATCCTCAGCACCTCGGTGGTGCCCAGCAAATGATTCGCCCCGCGGTGGGCAAAGCGGTGGAAATCCGGTAACGCCGCTCGACGCCAAAAAGTAGACGCGGCGGCCCGCCGCGTCCGGGAAAACAAATGAAAAACGACGCGCGCCAGAAATTCGGCGCGCGTCGTTTTGT
>CAZVNU010000099.1:0-7896 GCA_964628335.1 uncultured Phycisphaeraceae bacterium | reverse complement strand
CGGCATCGAGCCGCCCGCCGGATTTGCGGGTGGGGACACCCGCGCTCCAACAAGCTCGTGCGCTGTTGACCCGCCAGCCCTGCCATTGCGCTTCAAGACTTGCCGTGCTTGGATTCAGCGCCGAGAGCAGACTTTCGATTTTCATGGGCAAGTCAAAGCCATCTGGGCGGGGCTGGCGAGCCGGTGGTTGCCGCGTCCAAGCGCCATGAAAAAACCGCCTCTTTTGAGAAGCGGTTCTTGAAGCGGGCGAAGGGGCTCGAACCCTCGACATTCAGCTTGGGAAGCTAACGCTCTACCACTGAGCTACGCCCGCGGGCATGGGTGGAATTGTAAGAGACGCCCATGAATTTGCAATGTGGCCTTGAGGGCCAGCCCTGGTCCTGTTTCAGGGTTGGCGCCAAAAAGTAGACGCGGCGGCTCGCCGCGTCCGCTCCAACCCCAATCAAAACGACGCGCACCGCAACACCGGCGCGCATCGCTTCAAAGACCTCTCATCCCACGCGGCGGGCCGCCGCGTCTACTTTTTTCAGAGGGGTTGTGCCCGTGACCCGCCCGCCCTGAGGGCCGGTTGCGGACGGTATTTAGGATTCCAGCTTCTTGCGCAGGTAGTCGGCCGCGTGCGCCAAGGGCACGCGCTCGGATTGCATGGTGTCGCGGTCGCGGGCGGTGACGCATTGGTCATTAAGGGTTTCGCCGTCAATGGTGAAGCACACCGGGGTGCCGATTTCGTCCATGCGGGCGTAGCGCTTGCCGATGGTCTGCTTGGCGTCGTATTCGACGATGAAGTGCTGGCGCAGTTCCATGAACAGTTTATGGGCCACTTCCGGCAGGCCGTCCTTGTTGACCAAGGGGAAGATGCCGGCCTTGATCGGCGCGAACTTGGGCTTGAACTTCATCACCACGCCGGAGGGGCGGCTGGCATCGGGGGTGTAGGCTTCGCACAAGAGCACCAACACGCCGCGGGTCAGGCCGCTGGCGGGCTCGATCACATGCGGCACATAACGGCTGAGGTCTTTGATCTCTTCCGGGGTTTTGCCTTCGGCCTTGGCTTTTTCCTGGGCGTCCTGGTCGAAATAATCCAAGCGCTGCTTGCTGTGCTCGGCGTGCTGGGTGAGGTCGAAGTCGCCGCGGTGGGCCACGCCTTCAAGCTCGCCGAAATCGGGGGCGCTGAAGGGGTAGAGGTATTCGATATCGGCGCAGGCTTTGGCGTAATGGGCCAGTTTGTCGTGGTCCTTGAAGCGCAGATTCTCGGGGGCCACGCCAAGGGACAGCCACCACTTCATGCGCTGATCCTTCCAGAATTCGTACCAGACCATGGATTCGCCGGGGGCGCAGAACCACTCCATCTCCATCTGCTCGAATTCGCGCGAGCGGAAGATGTAGTTGCGCGGGGTCACTTCGTTGCGGAAGGACTTGCCCACCTGCGCCACGCCAAAGGGCATTTTGACGCGGGTGGTGTCGACCACGTTTTTGTAGTTGAGGAAGATGCCCTGGGCGGTTTCGGGGCGCAGCCAACAGGCGTTGTCCGCACTTTGCACCGGGCCGGCGAAGGTGCTGAACATCAGGTTGAATTCGCGCGGTTCGGTCAGGGTGCCGGATTTCTCGGCATCGGGGCCAACCACATTGACCCATTCGGCCTGCGGGATGTCGGAGAGTTCCACCACCTTGTGGGCGCCGAAAGCCTTTTCCGCTTTTTTCAGTTGCTTGGCCTGGCTGGGGGAGTCGCTCATGAAGGCGAACATCACCGCCGCCGGGGTGGCGGTGTCCGCCGGCGCATAGACCTGCACATGGTCAAAGCGGTAGCGTTTTTGGCTCTCTTTGCAGTCCACCATCGGATCGCTGAAGCCGCCGGCATGGCCGCTGGCCACCCAGGTCCTGGGGTTTTGGATGATGGCGGAGTCCAGACCGACGATTTGCACCGGCTCGCCATCGGGGCCGATGGGGGGGCACTCGACCATGCAGCGCCACCACCAATCACGGATGTTGTTCTTGAGCAGGGTGCCCAGGGGGCCGAAGTCCCAGAACCCGTTGAAGCCGCCGTAAATCTCCGACGCCGGGTAGACAAAGCCGCGGCGCTTGCACAGCGAGACGATGCCGTCCATCTTCTGGTCGGCGGGCGCAAGTTTGGCGGCGGGTGCGGGGGCGGCAGGAGCGTTTTCAGTGGACATGATGCGTGTTTTTAAAGAAAAGGAAAGGGTGCGGATTGTAGCCACCTTTCCTTGCCTTACGGCTGTTCGCCCTGGTGCGTCCGCGGGGCAAGGTCATTGCGCAGCACGCGCACCATGCTGGCCGAGGCGTGTGGCGCGCAGGCCAGCAATTCGGCCAAGGTGCTGCGGGCTCCAAGCGTGTTTTGGTCCGCGGTTTGCCGGCGGTAGTTCATCAGCATTGCTTCGAAACCCTGGTCAATCTCGGCCTGGTTGGGGGCGGGCGGGTGGGGTTGCGCCAGCAGCAGGTCCAGTTGGGCGCAAACGGGGGGCAATTCGCGGTCGTCTGCCGTTGCCGCCGGCATGGTGGGGGCGACGGTTTCTTCGTCCATGCGCAGCCCGGTCTGGGGATCAATCGGAGGCGGGGGCAAGGCGCCTTGCAGGGTGGGTTTTGGCGAAGTCGGGGCGTCGGCATTGGCGGTATTTTCCGGCACATGGGCACAGGTTTTGGCCGCCAGCATGCAGATGCCGATGCCCAAGGTGACAAAGCCGTACAAAGCCAGGGTTCCCAGATGCATAAAAAACAATCACGGGGGAGAAATGGAAGCCTTGCCAAAACATCCGGCATCGCTTCAATAAGTGTATGACCAATACTTCAATTGCCCCTTGTTGTTGGTGGTCAGGGGGGCCCGGCTGACAATCACCAGGACCCGGCGCTGCTCGATGGGCCCGGTGCTGAAATCATTGCTGTCAAAGCCAAGCACCAGGATGTGCACGGCGAAGAAGTCGCTGCGGCAGGCGGTGGTCTGCGGCAGGCAGCCAAAGTTCTCCGCCAGATCAAAACGGCTGGCCGGATTGCCCGCGAAGGCCGGCAGGGTGGCTGCGTCTTGCAGCACTTCAAAGGTGCTGGACAAGCCGCGGTCGGTGGCGGTCCGGGTGCCTGCGGCCGGCGCCCCGTTGCGCCGGGCGACGATGGCGTTGGCCAATTGCAGGCGCAGGTCGGCGTCGGCGATGGGCAGTGACTCGGCCAGCAAATGGGCCGGCGCGGTGTTGAGGTTGAGGCTGCCGGGAATCAGGTAGTTGTTGGCTTCCACTTCGCTTGGCCAATCCAGAATGCCGTTGGCATTGGCATCCAGCCCCAGCGCGCCGCCCTGGCTGAACCAGTCTTTGGCGCCGTCGCCATCCACATCCAACCCGCCATCGCTGGCTGGGTTGAGGGTGTCATAGAGGCAGGGCAGAAGCCAGCCAAAGGGCACGTTTTTATGGCTGGTGGTCGAAGCCGCCGCGCTGTAGGCAGAGGTGCCCGGATCAATGGAAATGCACAGGGAAGCCAGCGGTTTGGTGCCGTCTTCGAGCATTTCAAACAGGGCCGAGGCGAAGGTGGTGTCCACATAGATGCTGTTGTTTTGCAGGGTCAGATTGCCGCGGTGGACGGCGGAGCGGGCGCGCGGGCCAAAGGCGGGAATGCGGATCAAATCCATCAGCGAGCCGAGTTGGTTGCCGGGCACCCTGGGGTTTCCGGCCAAGGCCTGCTGGTTGAAGTAAAACCTGTCGTTGGCCAAATCCGCGCGGCCGGCAGGCAGAGCCACCTTGGTGGTTTTTCCCAGGTTCTGGTAGGCGGGGTCATAAGTGTCGCGCACGCGGGTGAAGCGGATGTCAGTGTCGCCGAAGTTGGGGGCCACGCCACCCAAGGCGGTGCCGCTGGTGGTGGTGGAAAGATTGGGCATGGAGAGGTTGGGCCATCGGGCCGGGCGGCACTGCAGCAAATTGAGGTTGGTGCCAAAAGCGCGGCCGTTGACTTGCCGGATGCCAAGCACAGTCCCTGCCGGCCTGCCGGACACCGAAGCGTCGGAGGTTTTTTCATTGAAACTTTTGGCCAGCCAAGGCACGGTGATGGTTGAATAGGCGCCGGCTTCGGCCTGGACATTGGCGCCGTTTTTGTCGGCGCTGCTGCACAGAAGGTCCACCCGCATGAAGCCGTTGCCGGTGTTGGCGACTTCATTGAGCACCATGCCGCAATTGATTTTGTGCATCGTCAAATCGGTGCCTACGGCGGCGGTGACCATGGCGGAAATATCAGAGTTCGCGTCCGCTGTCGCGCTGTTGCGCCACAGGATCAGGCGGTGCCCGGCCTTGAGCACCGGATCGCCGTCGGCATCGCGGTCAGTCCAGGCGGCGGCGGTGAGGTCGGTGGCGATCACATAAGGGCCGCCGGCGACCACGGGGGTGGCGGCCGGCAGTTGCACGGCCAGGCGCACATTGGTGAGCTTGATGGGGAAGTGGTAGGGATTGGCCAGTTCAAAGGCATAACTGGCTTGGCGCCCTTGCGAATCGCAGTGCATCAGGTAGCCGCCGGCAACGGTCGTCACCCCGCTGGCCTCGCGGTAGGCCCGCTGCATGTAAACCTCGGACAGCAACGGCAAGGGTTCAAAGCCGTACCAGCCGCCGGCGGCGTCGCCCATGCGCGTCACCAGGTTGTCGGTGTCGCGGGCGTCGATCAGGTTGCACAGCCATTGGTAGGACATGGAACCCGGCCGCTCGGTGGCCAGCGGCACAAAGCGGGCGAACCCGGCGGGAATGGGGTAGTCGTCCGCGGTGCCGTCCAATCCGTCGGGGCCGCGGAAAAATTTCAAATTCACGGTGTCGCCCACGGTGGCGGCCAAGTGGGCGGGGTTTTGGATGTTGAGGTTGTAGCGCAGTTCTTCGGCCAGAAAAACCGTGTCCAGTCCGGTTTGGCGGGCGGATTGGCCGCTCTGGGTGGTGACCCAATTACGCGGGTTGTCGCGCAGGAATGCATCGGCGGAAGCGAAGCCGGCTTCGGCCCAGGTGTTCTCGGTAAGCGTGGTGGTGTTGGTGGCGCGCAGGATGGCGGGCAGGCCGCTGGCGGCGGCTTCCACCGGGGTGGTGACCGGCGTTTTTTGGCCGGAGACGGCGGTGGTGCTGTGGTGGTCGTTGATGCCGCCGTGAAAACGCAATTCAAATTCGTCATCCACGCCGTAGCGGGCGGTGTCGGTGGTCATTATTTCGCCGGTCAATTGCGCTTTGCTGCCCCGGTTGCCCCAGTATTTGGCGCGCTTGCCCGCATTCCAAGGCGCGGCGGTGGCGTCGCCCAAAGAGCGGTATTGGGTGACCGCCGCCAATTGCGCGTTGGTGGCGCCAAAGGCGCCGACCAGCGCGGCCAAATCCACTTCGCTTGGTGAAACGCCTTTGGGCAGGGGGGTGCCGTAGGCGCCGCCAACGCGCAGCGGCAAGGCGGTGTTGAGATTGAGTTTGGCTGACAGGTCCTCGATGTAAACCGCCGCCACATAGCGGGTCGTTTCAATTTGTGAGCGGGCCGGGTAAAACCACAAACTGTCGCCGATGCCATCACCGTTGGCATCCACCAGGCGCGGGTCGCCAAAAGGGATGCCGTTTTCCAGCGCATCGGAAAGTTTGTCGGATGGCACCCTCAATTGGGTGGCGGGGTTGACCGGCACTTTGGTGAGATCGGAGGTTGTGACATCCAGAAAAGAGCCGGCCAGGTTGGTCAAATGCGGCCACACCCCGCCTTCGGGCAGGGAGGACGCCAGCCAGGCGTCATCGCGCGCGGGCCGCCCTTTGGTGAACAGGCCGGAGGTCAATGCGGGGTAAGACAGGGTGGCCGGCATCAGACTGACGCTGGCATCAGTCCAAGGGAAATCGTAATTTTCCTGCCCTGAGTTCTTGACCGGCATGTCAAGGGCGATGGCGTCCAAAGCCTGGTTGAGCACCGAGTCGGCCACCAAATCGATGTTGCCGCCGCTGCGGCTGGTGTTGAGGGTGCGCATGCGCATGACGCGCAGATAGGTGATCGCCAACACGGTGATGAGCAGGATCATCACCAGCACCAGGATGAGGACGAACGCGCGTTTTTTTTCAGGGGGGCGGTGCATGGCGGTCTCCAAGGTGGCGGCGGCAGGGTGCCGCCGGTTGGGTTCATTTGTCCCGGCGCCGGGGGTGGCGCCTCCTTAATTCGTCCGCGGATAGGGGACGGCGAAAATATGTTCGACCCAGATGCCGCAGCAGCGGGCCTCTGCTTCATCGTCAATCACGCCATCGCCGTCGTCATCGCGCCGGTTGACCGGGAATTCCTCGTTGAAGGAATAGATTTCGCCGCGCGTGTCGTGCAGGCGATAGCGGATGCGGATGAGTTGCGGCCATTGGCTTTGGGCTGGCGGCAGAGCCGCCGAGGGTTGCCAGCCATTGTGATGGGCGGCGTAAGCGGCCATGGCGGTGTTGTAGGCGGCCAGGCTCGGCAGGGCGTCGCCAAACTCAAAGCCGCCCACGCGCGGATAGGGCGTGCGGTGCCCGCGGCTGTTGAGCCGGTATTTCAAGGGGTCTGCGCCCTGGTAATACCCCAGGTGGATGACGCGGGGCTGGTCGTCCTGCGGATAGAACACCACCGGGGCCATGGCGGCGGCATGGTTGGCGCTGGCGAAGTCGTAGATGTCGGCGTCCTGCGGCAGCCATTGGAGGGTGCCGGAGTAAGGGGTGGGGCCGGTGGTGTCCACCAGCCCGTTGGCATCCTGGTCGCCGCTGTATTGCACGATGAATTCACTGCGGTGGGAGAGGAAGATGCGGTGGCTGCTGAACAGGTCGCTGGCGTCAAACACGCCGTCGGACAGCGGCTGGGTCACCACCGAAGGCAGGTTGGTGTAATCGTGGTTGTCGTTTGGCGTGGCTGCGAAAGCAGCCACCATCTGAGCGTTGGTGCGGCCCGGCGCGCGCATCCAATTGGCGAGTTCTTCCAAGCCGAAATTGGCCACATCGCTGGTTTGGCTCACGGCGTTCAGGGGTGAAAGCGGTGCGCGCAGATCGGAGGGCGACAGCGTGGCGGCGTTTTCCAGACCGGCGGGCGTGTTCACCACCGTGCTGTCCGGATCGATGAGCAGGGTGGAGGATCGCCCAACCGTCCAGTCCGGGGCGAAAGAGGATTCACCATTGGCGCGCCGGACATGGCCCATCCAGATTTTGGTCTGGGTGGATTTCACGCCGGTGCGGGTCAGGCTTTTTTGCTCGAAGCCGGTGCCGGCGTCGCGAATGAGCCCGCCGCGCTTGGCGTCGTAAAAGAACACGATCTGGTCGCTGCGCAATTGGGTGACAGGCACCCCGGCGGGGTTGCCCGGCGTGGGCATGGAGCCGTTTCGCAACGCCGGAATGATGATGATGGCCCCGGCCGGGGAGTCGGCGGTTTTCAGCGGGCCAAGCATCGAGGCGAAATCCATGCGCAGGCGGGTCTCGGCCACATACACCTCCTGGATGAGGGTGGATCGGCTGATGCCGGCGCGGGTCGACAGCCGGGTGGTGTCGAACAATTGGTAGGCCAAGATGGCCATGATGACCGACACCAGCAAGGCCACCATGAGCTCGATCAGGGTCATGCCTTTGGGCCTCTGGTCCGGCCTGGTGCGTTGGAAGGATGGGGGATGCATAACGGGGCTTTCAGCCGCTTGGCGATTAATGGTTGGTGTTGCTGGTGAAGCCCCGGGTGGCGGAAACGGTTTCAATCCTGACCAGCGGGCTGGGGCCGCCTTGGGCCGGGCGCGGGGCGAAATAACATTCGCGCAACCGCCAGTTGGGGTCGCTGTTGGGGCCAAGCAGCGTGGTGCGCAAGGGGGGGTAAACCTCCAAGATTTGCAGGCTCGGGGTGTTGCCCACATCGCGGGTGGCAAGCACGGTGAACAGGGTGCCGCCCTCTCGCGCGATGAATTTGTCGCCGGCTTTCATGCGCCGG
>CAZVNU010000098.1:4698-7910 GCA_964628335.1 uncultured Phycisphaeraceae bacterium | reverse complement strand
CGTGCCAGCGTCCCCTCCCTGACGGTCGGGGTTCCTTGACCCGCCAGCCCTGCGGTCCAAGTCAAGCCGCCAATGACAAAAAACCCTGCCGTTTGACGGGCAGGGTTTCATTCCCAAAGCTCCCCCGGCTGGACTTGAACCAGCGACAATGCGATTAACAGTCGCATGCTCTACCAACTGAGCTACAGGGGAATGCAGGGAGGGGGATTTTACGGACTTTTAACGCTGCGTCAAATGGGGCCAATCCCTACCCAGGGCTGGCGGGTCAGTGGGGCTGCTTTTTAGGAGAACCCATGAAACACCTCCTCCTCGCCAGGGTTGGCGCCAAAAAGTAGCGACGGCCCGTCGCGTTCGCTGAAACCCGAACCCGACCCGCGCGCGCCGAAACACCGGCGCGCATCGCCTCAAAGACCTCTCATCCCACGCGGCGGGCCGCCGCGTCTTTTTTCAGAGGGGTTGTGCCCATCACCCGCCAGCCCTGAATCCCTACGGATAAACCCACACCCCGGCCACGCCGGGATTCACGGCACCGGTGATTTCCGGCAAGGTGATGGGCACCCGGTCTTGGCACAGGGCGCCCAGCACGGCAAAGGCCGCCGCTTCGCGGGCTTGGGCCGGCACACCGGCCTGGTCGCTGGTCACCACCGTGGCGCCGCCGCAATGGCGGCTGATGGCGGCCACCAAAGCCGGGTTTTTGGCGCCGCCGCCGGCCAGAATCACCGGCAGGTCGGGGTGTTGGCGAACATAGTCGCCAAGGATCAGCGCCACCGCCTCGACCGCGCTGGCCAGCGCATCTTCGGTGGACAGCCCGGCCAACGGCCCGTGGCGCAAGCCATGCACAAAACCGGCGCCGTATTGCTCGCGGCCAAGGCTGCGCATACCGGCCTTGGCCTTGTCCATCATGACCCGCGCTTCGGCCACCGCCTGCGCGTGAGGTTGCCCCTTGAGGGCCAGCCGGCCGTCGATGTCATAGGCCAACTCCGGCACCAGCGAGCGCACCAAGGCATCCAACACCAGGTTGCACGGGCCGATGTCGCCGCCGGCGATGCGGTGTCTGCCGGCTTGCAGTTGCCACGCCGTGACATTGCAGATGCCGCCCAGGTTCAGCATCAAGCCGGCATCAAGGCGGTAAAGAATCGGATCGGTGATCGGCGTGATCGGCGCGCCCTGGCCGCCGGCCGCCAGATCGGCCTGCCGCAGGTCGTAGATCACCGGCAACCCGCAGCGGCGCACCAAGGGCCACGGATCGAACAACTGCCACGACACCCCGGCGCCGGCGCCTGGCTCATGCCAGACCGTCTGCCCGTGGGCACAGACAAAAGCCGGCTGCGTGCCGCTTTTTTCGATCAATTGCGCCACCGCCTGCGCATGCAGATCGCCCAGCCAGCGCGCGGAGCGCACGATGAAGCCGGCGGTGAGCGGCCGGCCGGAAGCCAGCATCAGCAGCGCATCGCGCAGCGAGGGCGGAAAGTCCAAGCTCACCAGGTCAAGGTAATCGGCGCGCATCGACAACCCATGGCCGGTGACGCGCACCAAGACGGCATCCAGGCCATCCAGGGAGGTACCGGTCATGCAGCCGATGATGAGGCGGGGGGAGGCGAGGGTCGGGAGTGCGGACATGCGGGGGCAACTCTACCCGCCCCCACCCCACCCATCAAGCCCTCCCCGCGAAAAACTTGCGCCTCCGACGGGCCAAAAGACCGGCTTCAACCCCGCTCATTCCGCTTTTGCAACCCCCTCGAACCACCCCTTCTTCCGGTTTTTCACCACCCGATCCCAGGCAAACACCTGCCCGTTCATCGCCACATGGACGCCCGGCGGTAGACTCTGGGCAAAGGCCAGCGCCACGCCAAGGTTGAAGGCGGCATCCGACCCGCACACGGCATGCGGCACCATGGCCCCGGTCAACACGATGGTCTTGAGAGCCAAGGCCTTGCTTGCAGCCAAACAGGCGGCACTCAGCGTCATGGTGTCGGTGCCGTGGGTGATGACGATGCGCGTTTCAGCCGCCTTGTCGCAAGCAGCCAGCAAATGGCGGCGATCGGCATCGGTCATCTCCAGGCTGTCTTTGAGCATCAGCGTTTGCACCCGCACCGGCAGGCGGCAGCGGCCGGTGGCGAGGATTTCCCCACCCCGGGTTTGGCCAAAAACCAAGGCCCCCGTCAGCGGGTCGTACATTTTGTCAAAGGTGCCGCCGGTGGCAATCAACGCGATGGGGGTGGACATGCGGGCACTCTATCAAATCATGGCATAAATCTGTCAATTTTCCGCTTGTCTGTAAGATTCCTTGGCCATGCACCGTCCCTCCCTTATGCCCGCATCCATCCTCCGCTTCAGCCTCATCGCCCCCCTGCTGTCCGCCGCCCTCTCCGCCGCCCTCTTGGCGGCCTGCGACCGCCGGGCGCAGCCGCCTGTCGCCGCCCCATCCGGTGCGCCCGGTGGCGGGTCCGCCAGCCCTGCCGCCGCTGCGGCGCCGACCGGCCGGCCGGTTTCCTTCAACCGCGACATCCGGCCGATTTTCGCCGACACCTGCTTCAACTGCCACGGCGCCGACCTGCACAAGGCCGAGGGCGGCTTGTCCATCATCAATTTGGAATTGGCCAAAAAAGGCGGCGCAAGCGGCAAGCCCGCCATCGTGCCCGGCCACCCGGAAAAAAGCGAGGCCATCGCCCGCATTTGGACCAAGCATGAAGAAGACCTGATGCCGCCGTTGGAGAGCCACAAGACGCTGACCCAAGCACAAAAGGAATTGATCACCCAATGGGTCAAGGAGGGCGCCACCTATCAAAATCACTGGGCCTATGAATATCCCAAACCCTCGCCCACGCCCGAAGTGAAGGACGAGGCGTGGCCGCTGTCCTTCGCCGACAACTACCTGCTGGCGCGCTTGGAATCCGAAGGCCTGACCCCTGCCCCTGACGCGGACCGCGCCACCTTGTGCCGCCGCCTGTACCAAGACTTGCTCGGCCTGCCGCCCACCCCGGCGCAGATGGACGCTTTCTTGGCCGACACCCGCCCAGACGCTTATGAAAAATTGGTGGATGCATTGCTCTCCAACCCGCACCACGCCGAGCGCATGGCCACCTATTGGCTTGATGTGGTGCGCTACGCCGACACCGTGGGCCTGCACGGCGACCAGGGGCACAGCACCTCTCCCTACCGCGATTGGGTGATTGCCGCCTTCATCAAGAACATGAAGCAGGACCAATTCA
>CAZVNU010000098.1:0-4688 GCA_964628335.1 uncultured Phycisphaeraceae bacterium | reverse complement strand
ATCCAATGGCAATTGGGGGGGGATTTGATTGAAGGCCTGGATGAAACCGACCACAACGACGCCCTGATCGCCAGTTGCTTCAACCGCCTGAACATGACCTCGCACGAGGGCGGCCTCCAGCTCAAGGAATACCGCTCCATCTATCTGGCCGACCGGGTGCGCAACACCTCGCTGGCCCTGATGGGCGGCTCGATGGGTTGCAACCAGTGCCACGACCACAAGTACGACCCCTACTCCATCAAGGATTTTTACGCCCTGGGTTCGTTGTGGGCGGACATCGACGACGAGGACCATCTGCGCCGGCAGGGCACCCTCAACGCCGTGGTCACCTCGCGCCTGCCGGAAATGAATCTGATCTCCCCCTTGGACCGGCGCCGCGCCGGCCAAATCAGGGCCCAGGCCGCCGCGAAAACGGACCCCAAACTCAAAGCCGCGCTTGAAGCGCAAGCCCAAACGGCGGAGAAGCCGAGCCGGGTGATGGTCAGCAAAGCTTCCAAGCCGCGCGAAGTGCGCGTGCTGCCGCGCGGCGATTGGATGGACGAAACCGGCGAAGTGGTCACCCCCGCAGTGCCCACCTTCCTTGGCTCGTTTGAAAAAATCGGCGTCAAGGATCGGCGCCCCAACCGCCTGGATTACGCCCATTGGCTCACCTATCCCGAGGCCAAAGGCGGCTGCGGCGAACTCACCGCCCGCGTGTGGGTCAACCGTCTGTGGTACCTGTTCCACGGCCAGGGCCTGTGCCCCTCGATTGACGACCTGGGCGGCCAGGGCGAGCCGTGCACCCATCCCGAATTGCTCGACCGCCTGACCTTGGAATATGTCAAAGGCGGTTGGGACAACCGCGCCTTCATCCGCCTGCTGGTGACCAGCCGCGCCTACCGCATGGCCTCCACCGCTCCGGCGGAAGTGTTGGCCAGCGACCCGCGCAACCTGCTGTTCGCCCGCCAGGGCCGCTGGCGCCTGCCGGCCGAGCACATCCGCGACAGCGCCCTGGCCGCCAGCGGCCTGTTGGTGGACGACATCGGCAACGGCCCGACCTATCCCTACCAACCCGCCGGCTACTGGCAGCACTTGCAGTTCCCCGACCGCGGGTATCCCACCAGCAAGGGTGAAACCCAATGGAAGCGCGGCGTGTATGTGCACTGGCAGCGCATGTTCGTGCATCCGGCCCTGCTGGCCTTCGACGCCCCCAGCCGCGAAGACTCCTGCCCGCGCCGCGGCGTGACCAACACGCCATTGGCCGCCCTGGTGGCGCTCAACGACCCCTCGTTCGTCGAAGCCGCCCGCATGCTGGCGCAAATGGCGCTGCAAGCCAAGCTCGCCGATGACGAGGCCCGCTGCCGCTTCATCCTGCGCCGCTGCCTGTCGCATCCGGCCGATGACGAAGAGGTCGCCATTTTGAAACGCGTGCTGGAAACCGCCCGCAAGGACTTTGCCGCCCGGCCGGCCGACGCGGCCAAACTGCTGGCCATTGGCACCGCTCCGCTCGACAAAACCCTGCCGCCGGACGAACTGGCCGCCTGCACCCAAGCTGCCCGTGTGGCGCTCAACCTGCACGAAACCCTGACCCGCGATTGAAGCGCTTGCACCTGGGAACGCGGGCTTGCAAGCCCGCGCTCCCAGGTTGCTCCGCCCACCCAAGCCCCCCTCCCAGAGAATCCCCATGCCCCTCGACCTGCAACAACTCACCGACGAAGCCGACCGCGTGACCCGCCGCCAATTTCTGGGCCACACCTCCTTGGGGCTGGGCCTGGCCGCCATGGGCTCGGTGGGCGGCGGCAGCCTGCTGGCCTCCCCGGCGTTGGCTGCGCCCGCCCCGGCCGCCCCCGCCCTCCCGGCGATGATCCCCGGCCTGCCGCCGCCGCACATCATGGCCAAGGCCAAACGCGTCATTTTTTTGTGCATGGCCGGCGGCCCCAGCCACCTGGAGACCTTCGACCACAAACCCAAATTGAGCGCCCTGTCCGGCAAACCCATGCCGGAGGAATTCACCAAAGGCCAGCCCATCGCCCAGTTGCAAGGCAAGGCGTTGACCTGCCTTGGCGCACAGACCCAATTCCACCGCTACGGCAAGGGCGGGATCGAGGTCAGCGATTACCTGCCGCACATCGCCACCGTGGCCGATGAGATCACCGTCATCCGCTCGATGGTGACCGAACAGATCAACCACGACCCGGCCCACACCTTCCTCAACTGCGGCACCATCTTGCCCGGCCGACCCAGCATGGGCGCGTGGGTCACCTACGGCCTTGGCAGCGCCAACGAAAACCTGCCCTCCTTCGTGGTGCTCACCAGCAAGAGCAGCCAGGGCGTGCAGCCGATCGCCAACCGCCAGTGGAGCTCCGGCTTTTTGCCCGGCCGCTGCCAGGGCGTGGAATTCCAGGGCAAGGGCGCGCCGGTGAATTATGTGGACAACCCCGATGGCATCCGCCGCACCGACCAGGAGCATGTGATGACGGCCATCGGCGAAATCAACCGCCTGCGCGAGGCGCAAGTGCACGACGCCGAATTGGAAACCCGCATCCAGCAATACGAACTGGCCTTCCGCATGCAGATGAGCGTGCCGGATTTGGTGGACATCTCCGACGAGTCCCCCGAAACGCTGGCCGAGTACGGCGCCAAACCCGGCGACGGCAGTTTCGCCAGCAATTGCCTGCTGGCCCGCCGCTTGGCCGAGCGCGGCGTGCGCTTCATCCAGCTCTACCACCGCGGCTGGGACTTCCATGGCGCGTTGGTATCCGGCATGATCGAGAGCAGCAAAAAGACCGATCAGCCCACCGCCGCCCTGATCAAGGATTTGCGCCGTCGCGGCCTGCTCGACGACACTCTGGTGGTCTGGGGCGGGGAGTTCGGCCGCACCCCGATGGCCCAGGGCAACGGACGCGACCACCACATCAAGGGCTACTCCATGTTCCTGGCCGGCGGCGGCATCAAGGGCGGCACCACTTACGGGGCCACCGACGACATGGGCTACAACGCGGTGGAAGATGTGGTCAATGTGCGCGATTTGCACGCCACCTTGCTGCACCAACTCGGCCTCAACCACGAGCGGCTCTCGTACCGCTTCCAAGGCTTGGATGTGAAATTGACCGGGGTCAAAAAGGCCGAGGTGATCAAGGGGATTCTGGCCTGATTCAGCCCTTGCCGGTCATCTTGAGCACCTGCTCATCCGCGTGGTAGCTCGAACGCACCAACGGCCCGGATTCGCAATGGCGAATGCCGGCGGCTTCGGCGTAGCGCTTGTATTCCACAAACTCCGACGGTGGCACCCAGCGGTTGACCGGCAGGTGCGAGCGGGTGGGTTGCAGGTATTGGCCGATGGTCAGAATATCCAGGGTGTCATGCACGCCGGGATAGGTCTTGGCGGGATAGGCCAATTCCGCAATGCGGACCGAAGCATCCGCCGGCTTGGTCGGGCCATGGTGGGCCCAATACGGCTTGTCGTGATCGGTGAGATAACCGCCACGGCGCATTTTTTCACCCACTTCGCGCTTGCCTTCGCCGCTGACCAGCGCCCGGCGCCGCGCCTCGATGCGGTGCTCCGGCGAGAGATCGCGGTTGGGATCGGGGGCCTGGTGGTGGGCAGAAGAATTGGTGGCGGCCACATCGGCATTGACGCCAAGCACCCGCACGCCATCGACCAAATCCTGGATGGCTTCCCGGATTTCTTCGGCGGTTTCACCCAGGCCGCCCATCAGGCCGGTCTTGACGGTGATGCCCTGCGCCTTGGCGCGGCGCAGCAGTTCAATGGTGCGCTCATAGCGGGCCTGCGGCCGCACAGAGCGGGTCAGGCGCTTCACGGTTTCCAGGTTTTGCGCCAAGATGTCGGGGCGCTCGTCGAGCACCAATTGCAACGCATCCCAATCGCCGTTGAAGTCGGGGGTCAGTACTTCGACCTGGGTGCCTGGTGATTGACGGCGGATTTCACGGATGGTTTCGGCCCACACTTCGGCGCCGCCATCGGGCATTTCGTCGCGGTCCACGCTGGTGATCACGATGTGCTTGAGGCCAAGCAAGGCGGCGGTTTCACCCACGCGGCGGGGTTCGTCCAAATCGTACTCCGGCGGCACCCCGGTCATCACATGGCAAAAGCCGCAGCGGCGGGTGCACACGCCGCCCAGGATCATCAGGGTCGCGGTCTTGCGCTCCCAGCACTCGCCCAAGTTGGGGCACTTGGCAGATTCACACACGGTATTGAGACCGTATTTGTCCATCAAAGCCTTGGTCTCTTGATAGCCTTTGCCCGACGGAATTTTGGCACGGATCCAATCCGGCTTTTTCATGCCGGGCTGGTTGACGCCCTCGGTGGCCCCCACCCCGCAACTGCGGTTGTGGGAGGCGTGCTGGGGAATCACCATGTTGGAGAGGGAAAGGGTGGCCATTGGGAGAAGGAGGGTCGGCTTTAGCCGACCTTGCACAGATGCAGGCCAGCCCATATCAAAGAGTGGAAGGCTGATATTTTAACGGAAAAACCGGCTGAAAATGCCACCAGACCACAGCCCAGCAGGGCTGGCGGGTCAAGGATGGGTGCCACGGACAGCGCAGCCGCAGCGGCGGAGTCGTCCGTGCGGTGGGCGCAGGTTGTTCCAGTTTCACGGACGACTCCGCTTCGCTGTGCTGTCCGTGGCACCCTCCCAGGGCTGGCGGGTGATGGAGCGCGGGTGTCCCCACCCGCAAATGCCGCCCGG
>CAZVNU010000097.1:0-8018 GCA_964628335.1 uncultured Phycisphaeraceae bacterium | reverse complement strand
GCAGCTGGTCAACCAGCTCGTCGCGGTCGGCTTCACCGTCGCGGGCGCGGCCATCGGCACCGCGGTCATCATGACCGTCATCAACGCGCTGTTCGGGGCTGACTTCTCCACCGCGCAAACCGAAGACTTGGTTGATTTCCCCGATGGCACCTTGGTGACCCTGGGTGGCATGCTCTCGGCCCTGCGCGTGATCACCACCCAGAAAGGCGCCAAAATGGCCTTTGCCACCTTGGACGGATTGGGGCGCAAGTGCGATGGCGTGATCTTCCCCAAGACCTTTGATCAATATGAACCGCTGCTCAAGGTCGACAGCGTGGTGTTTTTCAAAGGCAAAGTGGACAAGAAAAAAGGCGATCCCTCGGTGTTGGTGGATGAGATCATCCCGATTGCCGACGCCCCGGCCAAACTGTGCCAAGCCCTGAAAATCATCGTGTCGGACGCCCCGGGCGCCAACCTCAACGGCACCGGCAAGGAACAGTTCAAGAGCCTGAAAACCCGCCTGCGCAATTCGGATCGCGGCAGCGCCGAGGTGATGCTGGAAGTACGCCAGGACGGCATCGCCACCAGCTTGCGCCTGCCCAACCGCGTGAAACCCGACTGGTCCCTGGTGCAGGCCATCGAGAACATGCTCGGCTCCGCCGCCGGCCGCAGTTGCCGCTGTGAATTGCTCGGCGCACCCAAAATCACCCGCAAGAAAGCGGTGGCGGAATTGGGCGATGCCCCGGTCGAACTGATGGGCTTCTCCTCCGCCAAGCAGGGCGTGGGCACGGCTTGCGCGAGTTTGGAGCGGTTCTGATCCAACCGGCGGGGCACCCACCGGCGCCCGCTCATGCGGTCGGCAGCTGCGGATCCCTGGGCTCATTGCGGTCGCACTTTTGGCAATCCAGGGCATGGCCCAAGTGCCGCTCGCGCCCCTGCGGGGTGAGCACCCAGTGGCGGTCCTGCCACGGCGGGTCATGGCGCACATGCTGGTTGTGGCCGCAGGACAAACGGGCCATCCAGTCGCCTTGCGAATCTTTGCCGAAACCAACCACGGGATGTTTCATCGGAGGCTGCCTTTGCTTTTGGGTGCAGGTTTGGGATTGACGGGGTTCGGGGATTTCAACGGCGCGGCGGGCTTGATTTGACGCAAGCTCACCCGCTTGGCTTCCGGCACCGGCAAAGTGGGCACCGCAAGCGATGGGGCACGCGCTTCGCCTTCCCGCAGGGCGATCAGCGACAGGCCCAAGGTCTGCATTTTGACGGCCAGCGATTCGGACAGATTCTCCAAGGTGGTTTCCTGCAAAAAGCGCAGGATTTCCTTGCGGATGGGGGCAAACCGGTCGTGCAGCGGGCAAGGCTGCGATTCGTTGCAATGCGGCATGCCCGAAATGCACATGCGGCAACCGCCGATGCCATCGACCGCCTCCACGATGTCGGCCACCTTGATCTTGGCCGGTGGCCGCGCAAAGATGAAGCCGCCGTTGCGGCCGCGCGTGCTTTTCAGGATGCCGCTGCGCACCAAGTCCTGGAAAATCTTGGCCACAAACATGGCCGGCAGGTCTTCTTGCGCCTGCTCGTTGATCCGGCACAATTCCACCACCCGCACGGGTCCGGCGGCCGATAGCAGGCGCAAACGACACAGGGCGGTCAGGCAGTAGCCGCAGGCTTGGGAGTAGATCATGCGGCCATTCTAACAATAAAGAGGATGTTGTCTTAATATCTGGTCAGGCCGCCCAAGCCTTTGCCAAGGCGTTCAATCGGGTTTGTTTTTCAGGTCTTCGTCCTCAAAGATCGCCCGCCAAGCGGGCGTCTCCAAATCGTCAAACTGGCCCTGCTTGAGTGCGGACAAAAAAGCAACCAGCGCCCCGCCACCCAGCAGCAGGGCCAACGGAATCAGGATGTACAGGACACTCATGGGCTTTCCTTTCGCCGGTGGCCGCCGACCGCGATCAGCATCACCGAAATGGAACTCAAAGGCATCAAAATGGCCGCCATCCACGGCTTGAGCACACCGGCGGCGGCCAGCGCAATGAACCCCAGGTTGTAGGCCAGGCTCACCGTCCATGCCACCTGCAAGACTTTTTGCGTGCGTTTGGCAGCACTGAACAATTCCACCAAAGGCGAAAGTCCCGGCTTGGCAATGTAAATGTCGGCGGCGGCCAAACTGGCTTCAGCTCCGCCATGCACGGCGATGCCGGCATCGGCACTGGCCAAAGCGGCGGCGTCATTGACGCCATCGCCCACCATGACCACCGCCACATGGGGACCGGCTTTTTCTTTGAGATCCAGAATGGCTTGCTGCTTGGCTTCAGGCGTGGCCTGCCCCACCGCCAGGCCAATGCCCACTTCGGCCGCGATGCGCGTCACCACCGACTGGGCGTCGCCGGACAACATTTGCGCCTGCCACCCCAAACTTCGAAGACGCGCCAAGGTGGCGGCGGCTTCCGGGCGCAGCGCATCACCGAAGCCCACGCTGGCGCACCATTGGTCATTCACCGTGATGATCACTGGCGTGAACCCGGCCAATGCATCATCCATGGAAACGCCGACAAAATCAGGCGACCCCACGCCAACCCACTGCCCGTCGATGCGTCCGCGCATGCCCGCCCCCGCCACTTCGACCACCTCGCTCACGCGCGCAGATGCACCGGGCAAATGGCCCCATGCCTGCACTGCGGCCTTGGCCAAGGGATGCAGACTGTTTTTCTCCAAGGCTGCCACCCAGCCCAGCACGCTGGCATCACCCAGCACCTTGACTGGTGCCGGGCGACCTTGGGTCAGGGTGCCGGTTTTGTCCAACACCAAGGTGCCGCCACTGGCCAAACGCTCCAAGGCCGAAGCGCCCTTGACCAGGATGTCGCGCTTGGCCAAACGGCCGATGGCGGCGGCAAAGGTCAGTGGGGTGGCCAAGCCCAATGCGCAGGGGCAGGCGATCACCAGCAACGCCACGGCGTTTTCAAGGCCGGTCCACAGGCTTGCATGCCATGACCAAAAGGCAAAGGTGGCGGCCGCGGCAAGCATGACCCAAACCACAAAGCGCCCGGCCAGGCGGTCGGAAAATTCCATTACCGGCGCGCGTTGGCACACCGCCTGTTCAACTTCAGCCATCAGCCGCCCCGCGCGCGAATCGGCGCCGCAGGCGGTGGCACGCATCACGATGGGCGCGCCTTCAATGACGGAGCCGGCCAGCAAGCTGGCACCTGACCCGATGGGCAACCAATCCGATTCGCCGGTCATCAAGGCCTGATTCACGCGGGCCGACCCGCTCTCCACCACGCCGTCGGCCGGCACCCGCTCACCGGCCAACACCCGCAAGCGATCGCCCACCTTGAGTGCTTCAATGGGTACCTCTTCATCTTCATTGGCATCGGTGGCAGCCGGCGTCAGGCGATGGGCCGACGACGGCGTCAGCGAAAACATCAGCGCCACCGCCTCATCGGCCCGGCGCTGCTGGCGGAAGCGCAAATAACGGCCCACCAGCAACAAAAACACCAGCATGGCCAAGGTGTCGAACCACAGTTCACCGCGCCCAAGCACCGTGTTGGCCACCCCGGAAATACCGCCGATGCCAAGCCCCAAGGCGATCGGCAAATCCAGATTGGGCGTGCGGGTGCGCAGCGCGGCCAGCGCCGAACGGAAAAACGCCTGCCCTGGCCAGAGCAAGGCCAGCATGCCAAGCCCGGCGCTGATCCAGCGCAGCAGCAGGCGGGTGTCGGATTCCATCTGAAAATGGTCGCCAAAATACAGGGCCACCGACAGCATCATCACATTGCCGGCGATGCAGCCGGCCGCCCCCAATGCGGCCAGTTGGCGGCGATCTTCACGGCTTCGGACCCGCTTGGCTTCGCCGGCGCGCGCCGGGCTTGGCGGATAGCCCAGGGTGTCGAGCATCTTGGCGATGGCGGAAAACCGCGTTTGCGCCGGATCCCACACCATGCGCAAGGTGCGCCCGCCCAGGCTGGCGCGCGCGGAGACGCTGCCGGGCACCAAACGCGGGGTCTTTTCCAACAGCCACACGCAGGCGGCGCAATGGATGCCCTCGATCACCAGGTCGGCTTGCAGGCAGCCATCGCCGGTCGCCCGGGCATGGGACGCCAAAAATTCGGGCGCATCCCATGCCGCATATTTGCCAAAGGTGGTTTGCGCTTTTTGCGCCGTTCCCACGCTGGCCCGCAGGCGGTAGAAATCTTCCAACCCGCCGCCATGAATGATCTGCCAAGCCATGTCGCAGCCGGCGCAGCAAAATTGCGCCTTGGCTTCAGGGTTGAACAAACCCGCCGGAACAGGCAGTGAACAATGGTCGCAAAGGGCGGCATCACTCATGCTGCTCTCCGGCGGAAGATCCATCTGATTTGCAGCAGGGGCAATCCGCATCTTGGGGGACGGGCGCAACATCTGTCGATTCCACCCCACGGGTCTTTTGTTCAACCCACGGCAGCATGCTGGTCTGATCGCGCTGCACCACCATCCACAGCCCAAGCGCAATCACCACCAAGGCACCCACCACCGCCACCCGCGCGCCGGCCAAGCCCAGCATCTTGTTGCCGCCCAAGCCAAGGGCCGCCCGGATCGGCACCGTGCCCAGCCAAAAAGCGGCCATCACCAAAGCGCCCATGGCCGCCGATCCGGTGCCCGCCGCCCGCAAGGCAAACAACCACAGCCAGCCGCATGGCAGCAAGGTGGTGAGCAAGCCGATCGCCAACGCGCGGCGCGCCGGCGTGAGCCCGGCCGCCAGCCGATGCCCGCGGGTGAGCATCTGCGAGAGCATGGCGGGCGGCTTCCAACCTGGCAGGCGCCACTTGCTCCACTGCCGCGCCAGCATGAACAGCCCCATGCCAAGCATCAGGCCGCCGGCCAGCCACGCCGCCACCGGCTGCCATTGCGCCTGCTTGGCCGCCACATCCACCAAACTGCCGAGGCCGCCAGCCAAGGCGCCCAGCAGGGCATAAGTCAGCAACCGTCCCAGGTGATAGGCGGTTTGTGCCTTCCATTTCGAATCTTCACCCCCCACCGCAAACACCACGAAGGCCCCGCACATGCCGGCGCAATGCAGGCTGCCAAGCAGGGAGGCAATCAAAATGGAAACAAGCAAGGTCAGCATAAAGATCCAATCCCATGTCAGCGCACCAAGGCATTGCCTTCGGAACCGGGGCCAAGAGCCAGATAGGCCCCGACCACCGACATGCCCACGCCAAGAACCAAAATGGTCAGCACCAGCAAGATGCCAAACCAGCGATCAAGAAAAGACGGTGTTTGCGGGGCGGCAGAGGTCATGGCTTGGGGGTGGAAGGAATGGATGGCGGGCCAAAAGGGCCCGCCAAACGCAAGGTTTTGAGTTGGGTCTGATTTTGATCGTCGCGCAAGCGGACGGTGACTTTGGGCAAGGTGGTGTGGAAGGCGGTGCGCGGCACCTGGATGCGCAATTGGCATTTCACTTGCGCCTCGGGCGCCAGGATCAGCGGCTTGGGGGCGCCATCGAGTTGCCAAGCCAGACCTTCCACCCCTTCAAGCTCCAGGGTGCACGGCTTGGCGGCGGCGCTGCGATTGACCAACTCCACCTCATAGACATTTTCCACCCGCTCATCGGGCGTCAGGCGATAGGTGGTGCGCGGCGCGGTGCGTACCTCCATCCCCACGCCGGTGGCGCCTGACAGATTGAAGGCGAACAGCGCCAACACGGCCGCCAAAGCCAACGGATACAAAATGACACGCGGACGCAACCGCGAGGATTTTTCGCCGGCCATTTCAGCACCGGTGGCATAGCGTATCAAACCCGGTTCGCGGCCGAATTTCTTCATCACCCCATCGCAGGCGTCCACGCATTGGGTGCAATGCAGGCACTCCATCTGCAAGCCCTTGCGGATGTCGATGCCGGTTGGACAGACCGCCACGCACAGGCCGCAATCCACGCAATCGCCGCGCGCCGCCACTTGCGCCAATTGCGGCAACATGACATCGCCTTTTTTGTTCTTGACCGGCTTGCCTCTGGGCTCACCGCGCGCCGCGTCATACGCCACCACCAGCGACAACCGATCCAACAGCACCGATTGAAGCCGGCCATAAGGACATGCCAAAGTGCACATCTGCTCGCGCCAAAAAGCAAAGTCAAACAGCATGGCACAGGTCAAAAAGCCCACCAGGAAAAAACTGCCTGGATTTTTCAACGGCGATTGCAATAGCCACGCAGTACCGCCACGAAGCCCGAACAGGCTGTCCACCCCCACGAAATAAGCCAGAAACACATGGGCCAACCACAACGAAACCAATCCATAGGCCAGCCACAGCAGCACCCGCCGCCAAGCGGCCACCGTGGTCGGCTTGCCGCCGACCCCGCGCCGACCAAAGCACAGGCGCTCCAAGGGGCGGTAGACGAATTCAAGATAAATGGTCTGCGGGCACATCCAGCCACACCACACCCGGCCAAGCAAAGCCGTCACCAAGAAGATGCCGATAAACCACGCCAAAAACAGCAATGCCAGCAAAAAGGCGTCGGAGGTCTGGAAAGTGATGCCAAACAGATGGAACTTGCGCCCCATCCAATCCAAAAACACCATCGGCGCACCATTCATGCGCAGAAAGGGCAGCACATTGAACAGCACAATCAGCGACAGCCCCACCAGGCGGCGTTTGTGAAACCAGCCGCCCACCGCCACCCGTGGATAAAGCCAACGCCGACGCCCATCCGCCCTGAGGGTGGAGAGCACTTCCTCTTCAGGGGCGATGGGCGGCAGGGAGGACACTACTGGCCCCACTCCATCACAGGCGCAGTGCCTTCAGCCGGTTTGCCTGGCACATTTTTACCGCGCAGCGAAGTGACATAAGCCGCCAACATCACCAGCTTGTTGCGTTCAATGGTCTTTTCCCAAGGCGGCATGGCGCCGTTTTTGCGGCCCTTGGCAATCACATCGGCAATGTCGGCCGGTGTCTTGACATGCAGGTACGCATCATCCGTCAGGTTGGGGCCGGAGCCGACCATCCCTTGGGCTTCGGTGCCGTGGCAGGCCACACAGTTGGCGGAGAACACATTGCGACCGATGACCGTCCATTTTGGATCTTTGGAGTATTCAAGGATGGTTGCGTCATCCATTGTCAATTCGCCGAGCGAGCCGAACAATCGGTTGTTGATTTCCTGCTTTTCAACCACCAAAGAGGTCTCGCCGGAAAAGATTTTCGGCGGCAAGAAGGCCAGGAACAGGTAGCCGGCCGACCAGATGATGGTGATCCAGAATATCCACACCCACCAACCCGGCAAGGGGTTGTCATATTCACGGATACCGTCGTATTCGTGGCCGGTGTCCGGCGTGGAATCAGGTTGTTTTTGAGAATCGCTCATGGGAATGAATGGATCAGAGTTGGGGAAGTTCTTCGTTGGGAAGTTGCGCCATCTGCTCGATGTCGCGTTTGGGACGCAGCAAGGTGACCAGACCCACCGCCACGAAGACGACCAAAAAAATCACGGTGGCGGCTTCGGTCAGGCCGTAAAGATTGAGATGACCCAGGGTTTCCTTCAGCATTAGCGACCTTCTTTCTTGGAAGTTTGAGATTCAGTCGGGGATTCAGTCTTGACTTCTTTCGCTGCTTCGGCATCGGGCGCAACATCGTCCTTGTTGCCGAAATCGGTGCCAAGGCGCTGCAGGTAGGCGACCAAGGCCAGGGCATCGGTGTCGACAAGGTCATAAGCGCCGATTCGTTCGCCGTTGTGGTCGAAACGGTCCAAAGGGGCATTGCCGCTGTCCGACAGATATTTGGCCAGCACTGCCGCCGCCTGCGCCTTGGCATGGGTGACCGAGTTGTTGCGTTCTTCATCGCTGTAAGGCACCCCCAAGATCTGCATGGCGCGCACGCGCAGCGGAATCGAGGCGTAATCAATCTTGTCCACCAGCAGGTGCCGGTAAGGCGGCATGATGGAGCCGGTCGATGATTTGGAAGGATCGCGCAGATGCATCAAGTGCCAGGCGTTGCTCATGCGCCCGCCTTCGCGGGCCAAATCCGGCCCGATGCGCCGCGAACCCCACTGGAAGGGATGGTCGTAGATC
>CAZVNU010000096.1:0-8072 GCA_964628335.1 uncultured Phycisphaeraceae bacterium | reverse complement strand
CTGACGGTCGGGGTTCCTTTTCAAAGGGATGACGCGCGTGACCCGCCAGCCCTGAGCCGCTTCACAACCCCGCGCTGCCCGCCGACACATTCTCCGTCTCGGTCTTGGGCAGGTGCAGCCCGCATTCCTGCGCCAGGCCGCCGAAGCGGCCGGCGCGCTCGTCTTCGCCAAGGCCGATGGCGCGGGTCGAGTGCACATCGCCGATGGAGGGATAACCCAGGTCGTACATCGGGTGGTAGGGCAGATTGTGCAACTTCAAATAAGCGTGGATTTCCTGGGTGGTCCAGCGCAGAATCGGGTGGATTTTGGTCAGGCCATCTTGTTCGTCAATCACCCGCAATTGCGCCCGGTGGCTGGTCTGCTTGGCGCGCAAGCCGGCCAACCAGGCGGTGGCGCCCAACTCCTTGATCGCCCGCTGCATCGGTTCGACCTTGAAGATCGCGTTGTAGCGCTTGTGACCGGCTTCGCCCTGCTCCCACAGGCTGCCTTCGGTCGCTTCCAACCGCGCGGGGGTGACGCGCGGGGTGTAGACCTTGAGGTTGAGGTTGAGGCGGCGGGTCAGTTCATCGGCGAACTTGTAGGTTTCGGGGAACAGGTAACCGGTGTCCACGAACACCACCGGGATGTTTGGCTTGATCAATGTCGCCAAACGCAGCATCACCGCCGCCTGCGCCCCGAAGGAGGAGGACAGGATCAGGCCATCGCCGAATGAATCCACGGCGAATTGCGTGATTTCTTCGGCGCTGGCGGTGGCCAAGCGGGTGTTGATGGTGGGGAGGTCGAGGGAAGGCATGGGGGAGGCTCAAAGAATCCGGAACTCGCGCTTGCGCCCGGGAACGCGGGACACCAGTCCCGCTGTATGTGGCTGTTCTTGCTTTGAGCGGGACTGGTGTCCCGCGTTCCCGGGCGCAAGCGTCATCACGCGGCCGGCTGGCCGAAGATCGTCAGATACGTCTGCTTCTCCTTGCCGCCGGTGATCAGCGTGCGGGTGGCGCCGCCGGCGTATTTGCGGTTGTAGAAGTCGCCCAGGGTTTCGCCCTTGGTGCGCTCGGTGCCCCAGGCATCGAACACCGGCGTGAGCTTGGCGATGATGTCGTCCATCTTCACATTTTCGAGGTACAACTCGGCCAGGCGGGTGCCTTCGATGCGGCCGCCCAGGAAGATGTCGTAAACCTCCGGCTTGCGGCCGACGAATGCCAAGTCGGCGGTGTAGGGGCGGGCGCAGCCGTTGGGGCAGCCGGTCATGCGCACGGTCAGGCGCTCGTCTTGCAGGCCGCGGGCCGACAACTCATTCTCGATCAGGGTCAGCAAGTCGGGCAAGGCGCGCTCGGATTCGGCCAAGGCCAAACCGCAGGTGGGCAATGCCACGCAGGCCATCGCGTAGCGGCGGGAGTTGCTGAGATTGGCCGGGGTGGCGCAGCCATGGGCGGCCAAAGTGGCTTCGATTTCCTTGGCTTGCGCCTCGGTCAAATCGGCGTAGAACAATTGCTGGTTGGGCGCCAGGATGATGCGCGGGGCGATGGTTTGGGCGATCTGGCGCAGGGCCGAGCGCAACTTGAAGCCGCCCACATCGCTGATGCGGCCGTTCTCGATCCACACGCCGTGGAAGAACTTGCCGTCGCCCTGCGGATGGGTGCCGATGTAATCGTGGTATTCGATTTCGCCGGTGTCCAACGCCGGCGCGAAGGTGAAGTTGCCAGCCTGTTCCACGGCCGTGCGGAAGCCCTCCACGCCCATGCTCTCGAGCAGATACTTGGTGCGGGCGGCCCGGCGGTCGGAGCGGTTGCCGTGGTCGCGGTAGACGGTGGCGATGGCGCGGATGGCATCGGCGGCCTGTTCCACCGGCACCGAGCCCAGGGTGGAGCCCAGGCGGGCGATGGTTTCCTCGATGCGGTGGGTCATGCCAAGGCCGCCGCCGGCCAGCACATTGACGGCCTTGATCCGCTTGCCATCGCCATCCGGGATGGCGATCAGCGCGGCGTCATGGGTGAAGATGTCCACCGCGTTGTCGTTGGCCAGACCGATGCCGACCTTGAATTTGCGCGGCAGGTACGAGGCGCCGTAGAAGGGCTCTTCTTCACCGCCGTTTTTCGCGGTGTCGCCCACGCACACCGGGCAGCCGGTGTTGCCGTCCACCTTTTGGCCGTCCAACCAGATCTCGTGGTAGGCGCCCGACTGCGGCGCCAATTTGCGCGAGAGTTGGTCGGCGACCTTTTGCACCTCCTGATGGATCGGCGAGGCGAACGGCGCGCCGGAAGCCATCACATTGCGCTGCACATCGCCACAGGCCGCCCAGGAAGTCATCAGTGCGGCGTGGGTTTTCTGGATCAAGGGCTTGAGGTCGCCCTTGACCATGGTGTGGAACTGCACCGCCTGACGGGTGGTCAGACGGATGGAGTGGTTTTGGGTGTGGGCGTCGGCCAATTCATCCATCACCAGCCATTGCTTGCTGGTCATCTTGCCGCCCGGCGCCATGATGCGGATCATGAACTGCGCGCCGCTCTTGCGGTCGTCGCGGTTGGTCTGCTCGTACAGGCCGTGCACCTTGAGGATGGTCTGGTCACTGACCGGGAAGCCCTTTTTGGTTTCGTCCACCAGCACTTCGGCGATCGAGCCGCGCAGGTGCCGGGACTCGCCCTTGTGCTTTTCAGCAGGAGTGAGCTTGGGGGCTTTGGGTTCGGCGGCGGCGGGGGTGGTTTCGGTGGACATGATGGGGTTGAGGTGGCACCGGCGTTGGCCAGTGGCAGTGCTTGAGGAAGGGGGATGATTTTAGCGCAGAATCCAGTTTATCGGCTTGCCGGCCGTTCATCCATGAAAAGCCTCATCCCCTTGAAAAAAGGCCAAAAGGCCTTCTTGAGGCATTGAGTTATCCAGATATACTCGCGTCATGTCCAGCGCCTCCACCCCCACGCCACGCAAAGCCATCCGCCAAGGTCTGCCGCCCGCTTCGGTGGACAAAGCCACCCGTTTGTTCAAAGTGATGAGCCATCCGCTGCGTCTCAAATTGCTGGAGGTGTTGGACGGCGAACCCCGCAGCGTGGGCGAATTGGCCAAATTTCTCAAGAAAACCCAACCCGCCATCAGCCACCAACTTGGCATTTTGCGCGCCCACGGCGTGGTGGATGCCAAACGCCAAGGCCAGGAGATGCACTACCGCTGCGCCCATGTGCCGGCGCAGGAAGTGCTGCGGTGCGTGCGCAAGATCGGGGAGTTTTATGCGGACTATGCGGGCGGGGCGGGGATTTGAAGTTTTGTTTCCCATGAATGGGGGACAAATGGATTTCTGTCCCAAAAGGGGCCCAAAGTGGGATATAAACTGGCAGCGGCCAGCGGAGGGGATATGTCGATGGGATCGACACGTCCAAAAAATACACATACTTTTTGACAAAAAGTGTACACATCGGCGGCGATATGTATAGAAATCATAAAAAAGCATACACGTCAGCCACAATATATATAGAATTTGGCATAATCTATACACATCTTCGCCATCATATATAGAAACCTCCTTTTTCTGAACACATGTCCACCCCAACGCCTACCGCCTTGCCGCCCTTGTCCACCCAAGCTTCATGGGAGTCTTTGGCCATCTTGCGCCAAGCGGCGGAGGCTCATCGTTTTTTGGCTGAGTTCAAGGGGCTGACCGCCACCATTCCCAATGCCGACATTCTGCTGAGTACGTTGTCATTGCAGGAGGCCAAAGACAGTTCCGAAGTCGAAAGCATCATTACCACGCATGACGAACTTTTTAAGGATGAAGCCTTCCCTGAAGTGGGCATCAGTCCGGCCGCCAAAGAGGTGGGCAGTTATGCTCGCGCCTTGCGCTTGGGCCACGACTGCGTCAAGCAGACCGGGCTGATCAAAGTCTCGGATATTTTGAACATTCATCAGGCGCTGGAAAACAACAATGCTGGCTTTAGGAAATTGCCCGGCACCGATCTGAAAAATGCCCGCACTGGTGAAGTTATTTACACCCCGCCGCAACACCCCGACCAAATCATCGCATTGATGGACAATCTGGTGCGCTTCATCAACGACCCCGCTTTTTGCCAAGTGGATCCGCTGATCAAAATGGCGGTGATGCACCATCAATTCGAGTCCATTCATCCCTTTTACGATGGCAACGGCCGCACGGGTCGCATCCTGAATATCTTGATTTTGGTGCAGCATGGCTTGTTGGATTTGCCCGTGTTGTATTTGTCGCGGTATGTCATTCAAACCAAGGACGAGTATTACCGTGAGTTGCAGCAGGTGCGTCGCACCGGCGATTGGGAGCCGTGGATTCTTTATATGCTCCGCGGCGTAGCCCGCGTGGCCAAACAAGGGATCGCCTTGTTGGCGCAATTGCGCCTCTTGATGCAGGACACCAAGCACCGCATGCGGGAGACCCTGCCCAACATTTACAGCCAAGATTTACTTAACAACTTGTTTCGCCATCCGTACACCAAGATCGCTTTGGTGGAACGCGATTTGGGCGTCTCGCGCATAACCGCCACCCGTTATTTGGAGCTCTTGGCCAAGGCCGGCTTCGTACGCAAAGAGCGCCTTGGGCGGAGCAATTACTACATCAATGTGCCGCTGGTGGCGCTATTCCAGCATTTGCCGGGGTTGGCGGCGGAAGGCTAAAAAAATTCTTCCCCCCTTTGCAAGGTTTCCCCGCCAGCGGCGGAAGTTGGGTGAACCAGACCCAACACAGCCCCTTCGCCCATGACCCAGTCCCCACCCGCCACTTTGCCGGCAGCCACCGCGCCAAATGCCGCGTCATCCGCGACCTTTCCCGCCCATTGGGCGGCAGCGCGGCCGACCGTGCTTGGTTTTCTGGTGACCGCCACCGGCGATTTTCACGATGCCGAGGATCTGCTGCAACGGGTGTCGCTGGCTTTGGTGAGCAAGTTCGGCACTTTTGACGCCGCGCGGCCCTTTGGCCCGTTTGCCATCGGCATGGCCAAGTTGGAAGTGTTGCGCTGGCGGCGCGAAACCGCCCGCGACCGCTTGCGCTTTGATGAGGACAGCCTCAACCGCTTGACCGATGCCTTTGTGGCAATCGAACCCGAAACCGACAGCCGTTTGGAAGCGTTGCCCCAATGCTTGGAGTCGCTGCAAGGCAAAGCCAAACAGGCGTTGCTCTTGACCTATCGCGATGATTTGAGCGGCGAAGCGGCGGCGAAAAAAATCGGCACTTCAACCGGCAATTTGTTCTCCATGCTCAGCCGCGCAAGGGCGCAGGTGAGACGGTGCGTGGAGAGCAAAATCGAAAAGTAAAACCGTGAGCGCGAGCGTTTCGCGCTTACGAGCCCTGAGCGCAAGCTCAGGGGATCCACTGATGACGACCTGCCACCCCCTGAGCTTGCGCTCAGGGCTCGTGAACGCAAATTTAGGAACTCCCATGCCCACCCAACCCACCCAACCCCCGCCCGCCATCGAAGCCCTGTTCGACCAGTATTTCAACCAGACGCTCACGCCGGAAGGCATGGCGCAATTGGAGGCCTGGCTGGCGGAAGATCCCGCCAACGCGCAAGTGCTGGCCCGCGCCGGGTTGGCGCATGGCTTGACGCGGGAGGTGGTGAAGGCGCAAATGCAATCCAACTTGCGCCCCCGGGTGCTGCATTTCGCTGCGCCGGCGCTGCTGGCGGCGAGTGTGTTGTTGGCGGTGGGGGTGGGGGTGTATTGGCAATCGCAACAGGCGCAAGTAGAGGCGGTGGTGGCGAAGTCGGAAGCGCCGGCGGCGGAAAAATTAACCCCCAAAGAAAAAGCAACGCGCGTGAATCAACTGTTGATCGTAGCGCGGGCATTGCAACGCAATGGGCAAACTGAACAAGCACTCGATGCGGCTGAGCAGGCTTGGGCAGCGGCCCCCCAAAACATGGCGGCGGAAATGCTCACCGAGATGTTGCGGAATGAGTTGCATTTGAAGTCAAGCGATGAACTGTTGAAGCAGAAGGGGAATCATTCGGTAGCGATTGGGCTTGAAAACCGCAAAGTGGAAAGTTCTTCCTTTGCTTCAAGTCTGACCCCGGTCCAGAATACGGGGTCTGCAAAGCCTGGTGCTGCGGTGGCATCTCCTGCGCCTGCGATGCCTGTGTCTATTGGGGGAGACAGCGGGGGTATCACGGTTGTTTCCGGTGCGCGCAATAAACATTATGCCGCCGCCGTTCGCATCGAAGAGTTGGGTGGAAAACTGAACCTCAACACCGCCAGCCCGGAAGTGCTCAAGGCTTTTGGCATCATCGAACCTGCCGATCCAGAAACAACCCAACTGCGCACGACGGTGTCCATTCCCGACCCCGCCGCTTGGCCCCGACTTTTCGAACGTCGCGATAGCGCTGTTCAACCCATTCCTCCCTCCCGCGACCAATACGCCCACCTCTACGACAACAAATTCACCTCCCCCCTGATCCAACCCCTGTCCACCTTCTCGGTGGATGTGGACACCGCCGCCTACGCCAACATGCGCCGCTTTGTTTCCGAAGGTTCTTTGCCCCCGCCCGACGCCGTGCGCATCGAGGAGATGCTCAATTATTTTTCCTACGACTACGCCCCGCCCGCCGTGCTCCAGCCCGGCGAAAAAATCGGCGATGCCGCGCCTTTCGCCGCCCACACCGAAGTCTGCGCCTGCCCATGGAACCCCGCCCACAAATTGGTGCGCATCGGTTTGAAGGGCGCCGAGGTGGACATGAGCAAGCGGCCGCAAGCCCATCTGACCTTCTTGCTCGATGTGTCCGGCTCGATGGACGAAGCCGACAAGCTGCCGCTGGCCAAGCAGGCCCTGATCCGTTTGCTGGCACAATTGCGCCCCGACGACCATGTGAGCCTGGTGGTGTACGCCGGCAATTCCGGCTGCGTGCTGGAAAATGCCCCCTGCTCGGAAAAGGCGCAGATCCTGGGCGCCATCGACCGCCTGTCGGCCGGCGGCTCGACCGCCGGCGCCCAAGGCATCAACCAAGCCTATGAATTGGCGCAAAAGCACTTCGTCAAAGGCGGCGTCAACCGCGTGATCCTGTGCACCGATGGCGACTTCAATGTCGGCACTTCCGACACCGGCTCACTGATCCGTTTGGCCAAAGAGAAAGCCAATCCCAAGGATGGCAATGGCGTGTTCCTTTCCACCTGCGGCTTTGGCCGCGGCAACCTCAACGACCGCATGATGGAGCAGGTCGCCGACGCCGGCAACGGCAATTATGCCTACATCGATTCGCTGGCCGAGGCCGAAAAAGTGTTCGTCAAACAAGCCGGCGGCACCTTGGTCGCCATCGCCAAGGATGTGAAATTGCAATTGGAGTTCAACCCGGCCAAGGTCGGCAAGTACCGCCTGATCGGCTACGAAAACCGGGTGCTCAAGGCCGAGGACTTCAACGACGACACCGTGGACGCCGGTGACATCGGCGCCGGCCACACCGTGACCGCCCTCTACGAAATCGAACCGGTGGGCACCAATCCCTACGCCAGCGTGGACGAGGAGATCAAGGACTTGGAGCGGCAGGTGAAGGAAATCGAAGACTTCGCCGCCCGCGCCCGCCTGACCGAGCAAGCCGCCGCGGCGCAAAAGCAGGCGTTGGATGCCTTGGCCGCCCGCATCGCGCAACTGAAAACACCCGCCGCCGACCGCAGCGTGGATCCGCTCACTTACCAGAACGCGCGCAAAATCTCGGAGAAGGCGCAAGAGAGCGGCGAACTCCTGACCCTGAAATTGCGCTACAAGTCGCCCGAAGCCAAGGCCGAGCAGGGCACCAGCAAGCTGCTGAAGTTCACGCTCAAGGATGCCGACACCGCTTTCGACAAAGCCAGTGCCGACACCCGCTTCGCCGCCTCGGTGGCCGCCTACGGCATGATCCTGCGCGGCAGCGAGCACAAAGGAACGGCAACGCTGGGTTGGGTGGCAGAGGTGGCGGGGGGGACCTGTTCAACGGTCTCTGTGGGAGTCAACCCGCCGTCAGTGCAAGAGCGCATCAATCAACGCGAAGAATTCGTCAACCTGATCCGCAAGGCGCAAGTTTTGAAGAAGGATTGAGTTTCCAAGGGTCGCCATGCAAACTTACACTCCCCCCCCATGCGCCACCTCCCCCTCCTGGCCC
>CAZVNU010000095.1:0-8092 GCA_964628335.1 uncultured Phycisphaeraceae bacterium | reverse complement strand
GCCGCCGCGTCTACTTTTTTCAGAGGGGTTGTGCCCGTGACCCGCCAGCCCTGGCGCGCCAATTTTCTATTGGTTTTGCCCCCAGCCTTGGCCTACAATTCGGGCCCTTGCCCACTTGTTGCCTTTTTTTGTGCCCCCTCCCATGAAACACACTTTCCCGCTGCTGGCGTCGCTGGTTTTTTCCTCCATGGCCGCCCCGTTGGCATGGGCGCAGGAAGCGGCGGCGCCCAAGGCGGACGCCAAGCCGGCCGCCGCCGCCGCCCCCGCCGACGACCAAGAGAAGTTGTCGGAGAAAGAGGAGCGCAAGTTTTCCGAACTGGCCGCCAGTTACTGCAAGGCGGTGTTCCCGGTCAAGGACGATTACCTGCTTCTGCCGAATTACAGCGCGACCTACCCGTCCTCGCGCGGGTTGTCGCGGGTGACGATGTTCAACCAGCTGACAGATGTGCGGGTGCTGCGCAGCACGCACTTCAACAACGGATTGCAGATCCAGGAGAAGCGGGAGAAAAAAGTGCCCCCGGTCAGGGGGGATGTCGAAGCCGCCTGCGCGCTACGCAACCTCAACCAGGGCGAGTATGGCGAGCTGGAGTCGGTGCACATCGTCAAGATCTTGGGCAAGGATGAAATGCTGGTGGATGACGCCCGCCTATTCGATCCCAAGGCCAACAGCAACCTCATCTACAGCAGTTACCGCAACGGCGACCCCAATCAGAGAGTCCAAAAGCTCTGGCAGGAAGTGCGCGAGTCGCAGGAGAAAGTGTCCCGCGATGCCAACGGCGCTTCGCGGCTGTTCCGTTTGGTGGGTCACTCCACCTTGGGCCTGCGCGAGGGCGACCGCTGGAGCGGCCCCGGCGGCAAGCGGTTCAAGGTGGCCGTCGGCCGCGTCGAGCGCGCGGCGGTGGAGCAGAAAAACCGTTTTCGCGGCTTTCAGGTGCCAGAGGCCGTGCGCGACGAGGAGCTGATCTTGCTGGCCAACCCCGACAAACTGGGCAAGAGCATCGAGAAGAAGGAGTTTGAGGCGTTTCTGGCCAAGTGGAAAATCACCAAGGCGGAGTTTTTGGAAATCTGCCAGTTGGCCGCTGAAAACAACAAGGGCGCCGACAAAATCAAGGCCGCCGCGCTGGCGCAGTTGGGGGTGATGGGCGAGCGGGCCGCCGCCGCATCGGAGGCCAAAGAGGCGGCCAAAGCGGCCGAAGTTGCCGTCCAAGCCCAAGCCCAGGCCCGGGCCGAGCAGACGGCCCGGTTTACCGCCGAGATGGAGCGCCAAGCCGCCCTGGCGCGCGAGCGCAACAATTGGCGCAACCGGCAGCCGGTACCGGAACCGGCGCAGGCGCCCCGGTTCCAAGCCCCGCCGCAGGTGGCGGTGGCGCCCGGCACGCCCATTTTCAAATCCGGCGAAGAAAACCTGCAGCCGGTGGCCGCCCCCCAAGCCCCAACCCAGGTGCCAGCCCAGACGCCAGCCCAAGTGAAGCCAGAAGCGAAAAAATACCTGCTGGTGCCGGCCAACGCGCAGGTAGATGCGCTGGTGGATCTGAAGAACCGCGATATTTTGGGCAAGCTGATCATCGGCCGCTGGCAGGCCCAAGCCGCCGATGCGAAGTTGTTTTGGCTGGTGTGCGCGGTGGATGGCACCTATCAGGCGTTTGACGCCAACGATGCCCGGATCGGCAACGGCGAATACCGCATCACCGGCAAGGGGCAGGTTGTGTTCATCGGCCAAACCAAAGAGGATCTGGTGTGGATGGACTTCACCTCGCCCAACACCATGGACGACGGTACCGGCGCCGGCTACCAACGGGTGGTGCCCAACCAGTGAGTCTTGCGCATGGCACCGCCCGGCCCGGGCTTCACTGGATCTCCACCACTTCGCCCGAGCGCACCAGCAGCAGTTGGGCTTTCACTTTGCTCGTGGGCAAACCCAAGGCTTTGGCCAGCAGCGCGCGGTAGGCGTTGAGTTGCGCGTCGTGGCGTTGCCGGGCTTGGGCGGCGCTGTCCGGGCCGGTCAGGGTGTCGGTCTTGTAGTCAAGGATCTCGGCGCCGACGACGCGGCCGTTTTCCTCCCAGACCAGCACGCGGTCGGCGATGCCAAACACCGGCTTGCCATCGGCCAGGCAGCCAAGCAGGGGTTGCTCCACATGCAAGCGGGCGGCGCCGCGGCGCGACAGGGCGGCGCGGACGGTTGGCGCGGCGACGGCGGCGGCGATGAGGTGATGGGCTTCTTCAAGCACGGCCGGCGTCACTTGCGCTGAGTTTCCCAGTGTGGCCAGGCTTGCCAAGTCCGGCGCCGGACCTTCATCCACAAATCCCACCCGCTCGAAGTAAGCGTGAACCAGGGTGCCCAGTTGCTTGGCATGCTCGTTGGTGAGGGTGCTTGAGCCCAAGTCGGCATCGGCTTCCTGGAGGTGGCCGCCGGCGCTGGGTGAGGTGAAGGTGAAGCCGCGTTTTTGTTTTTGATTGCCGAACACAATCGGGTGGTGGGCGGTAGCCGGCGTGATCGCAGGCGTTTGTGGCGCCGGGGCAGGGCGGGGTTTGGTGGCCGGCAGCGTGCCATGCCCGGTGCGCCACAGGCTTTGCTCGCCTTTGCCTTCTTCCGCCGCATCCATCGGTGCGCCCAGGGCGTGGCGCAGCAAGGCGGCTGGGGAGAGGTCGTCGCGGCCGACTTTGGACAGGCCGGATTTGGTTTCGCGGATGGGCGGCACCAGCAGGGCCAAGAAACGCTCGGCGCGGGTCATGCCCACATACAGCAGGCACAGGGATTCCTGCACTTGCGCGGTGAAGGCGCTGTCGCCCAGCTGCTTGGCCTGCGGGCCAAAGGCCGCCACTTGCGCCTCTTTCAAATAGGGCCATACGGCGCTTGGCTTCGCCACTGGCGTGGCGCGCTTGATCAAGGCGGTGGGGTTTTTGGAGCCTTGCAATTTGCCGTGCAGGTCGGGCATGAAGACGGCATCGAATTCCAAACCCTTGCTCTTGTGCAGGGTCATCACCCGCAGGGTTTTTTTGCCCTGCTGCATGACCCCGCCCGGCAAGGCCTGGTCGGCGACGAAGCCCAAGAAGCGGGCCGGACCATCGGTGCGCAGGCGATCGTTTTGTTCAAAGGCGGCGGCCAGCACCAGCAGATGATCCAGTGCCGCCACGGCCGAGGTATTGCAACTCGGCCGCAGGCGGTTGCGCAGGCCGGCCAAGGTGGCGAGCAAGCCGGTCTGGGCGAGTTGGCTGCGGGCCAGTGCGCTGGTTTGGGTGGCACAGGCTTTGATCGCCGCCGGAGTCAACGGGGTCGCGGCGGTCTCAAGCGGTGAAGAGGCTACTTTGGCGGCGGCAATCAAATCATCGGGGCTGTCCGCCAAACGCAGCCAGGCCAGGCAAGGCGCGACGGCGGGATGGTCGGCGATCAGGCGGCCTTTTTCACCTTCGACCGACCAATCGGTGGGCGCCACCTTGCGCAGGGCCAGCAGCAAGGCTTGGCCCATCGCATTGCCGCGCACCAACACGCCTGCCGATTTGAAATCATGGGCCGACAAGGTGTGGGCCACATGGTTGGCCACTGCGCTGGCATAGGAGCCATCACCCTCCTCGTTGTCATCTTCATCGCCACTCGCATTGGGGGAGAGGCCCAAAGTCACCAAGCAGGCCGCGCCGGGCATGTCGGCATTGGCGGCTTGGTGCGGCTGGAATTCAGCCCATGCCGCGCGCAATGGCGCGCCATCGAGTTTGTCGTGCATCAAGGCGGGGTTGTCGGCAATGCCGGCAAACACCCGGTTCACCGTCTCCATGATGGCCGGGCTGCTGCGGTAGCTCACGGCCAGGGGATAGGTCGATACGCCCGCTTGCGCCGCATGAAACAGATCAACGCAGCCGCCGCGCCAGCCGTAGATGGCCTGCTTGGGGTCGCCCACCACCAAGGTGGAGCGCTCGCGCTCGCTGCCGGCCCGCAACTCGGCGACCAAGGGTTCGAACAGGTGCCACTGCGCGCGCGAGGTGTCTTGGAATTCGTCAAACAGCAGATGGTCCAACTGGCCGTCCAGGCGTTCGTAGAGTTCCGGTTTGAAGATTTCCGGCAGCTGTGCCAATTGCTCCAAGGCATCGGAGTAATACGACACCGACAACCGGCGCCGCACCGCGCGCTCGCCGGCGTCATACACGCTTAAAAAGGCCTTGCGCGCGGCGAACATGGTGTTGAGCCGCTCAAACTCCATCGCATCGACATGGCCAATCAAACGCTCATAGGCGTTGATCAGGTCCAGTGACAACGGTTTTTTGTACATCATGTTTTCGCCCAGGCGCACCTTGCCCCAAATGCCCGCGGCGGTGTCCACTTGGCGGGCCCAGTCGGGCGAGCCCACCAAGTTGGCGTCTTTTTCCAGCGCCTTGTTGATGCTTGCGTGCTTCCAGTCTTCCTGCGACCACAGGCGCAAGTTGTCGGCCAGCTGTGCCACTTGCGCATCAGACAAGGGCGTGCTCTGGCACCAAGCCGGCGGGATGCCCCAGCGAGCCTCGGGGTTTTCACGGTACAGGGCGAGCAACTGGGCCACCGTGTTTGACAACGGGGCCAGCACTTTGCCCAGCGCCGCACCGCCATGAAAGCCGTCATGCAGCGCGTGCAGGGTGGCTTCGCCGGCTTTGTCGCCGAGTTGCTCCAACGCATGTTCAATCGCCGATTCGCGCACTTTGGCGGCCAAGGCCCATTGCTCTTCAATCACCAAGGCTTCGCCGGTGGTGCCCAGTTCCGGCGCCAGCACCGCCGCCAACGAACCGACGAAGGCATCCATGGTGCCAATGCGCAGGCGGTGCATGCGATTGGCCAGCATGCGCAGCATGCGCTTGACTTCTTGATCCGTCAGGTGGGTGGGGGAGGGCTTGTCCTGCTCCACCTGCGCCAAGGTCTTGACCAGCTTGGGGGTGTCGAGCAGGCGCTGGATCACCCGCGCGCGGATTTCGCCGGCGGCTTTTTTGGTGAAGGTGGTGGCCAGAATCCGCTCGGGGGCGAAGGGGTTGTCCTGTTGGCCAAGCGCCTCCACCCGCACGCCGGCCAGCAGCAGGCGCAGGTAGCGGTTGGTCAATTGGTGGGTTTTGCCGCTGCCGGCCGAAGCGGCGTACACCGCATGGGCGGCCACGCCGTAGGGGTCGGGGTCGAAACCAAGCTTCATGGCATGGCTCATGGTTGGCCTCCCACGGCGCGCGCAAAGCGGGCCGCACGGTCGGGGGCGTTGTCCATGCACAGGGCTTGCAAGCCGTCGTCAAAGGCCGGCGGATCTTTGGGTGGCCAAAACGCAGCGCGGCCGCCGCCCAAAATGGTTTGGGCGATGGTGCGGGCTTTTTCCACGCCTTCGCCCATGTTGCCCTTGGCTTTTTCCGACCACAAGGCGATGCTGGCATCTTCTTGGTCCAGGTTGAAATAACCGACCTGTGCATCCGGCGCATTGCACAGCACGGTGTACAAGGGCAATTGCAGATCGATCCATTCTTCGCCCTTGAGGTGCTGGCTGTGCGGTTCTTTGGCGTTGTCGGAGGTTTTGTAATCCAGGATGCGCAATTGGCCGGTGTGGCGATGGCGATCCAAACGGTCGATGCGGCCGCGCAGGGTGAAGCCTTCAACCCAAGTCGTCTTTTGTTGGTCAAGTTCAACCGCTTCAATTTCCCAATCGGGCGCTTGCTTGGCTTGCTCTGTGGCAAAGGCTTTCAGCCGCGCTTGCAGCATGGCTTTTTGCAGGCGCAGCGCCACCCGTGGGGCATCGCCAAAATCGCGGTCAAAGTGGGCTTCCAGTTCGGTGAGCAAAAAGTGCTCGATGGCGCGCGGGTCGTCGCTGTCTTTGAGCTTGCTGTTGCCAAAGGCGGCCAACACCTTGTGCAAATACGAGCCAAAATCCTGCGGCGAAAATTCACGCGAGACTTCGGCGCCTTGGCGCAACTTCAAGGCGTGGGTGAGCCAAAAGCGGTAAGGGCAGGCCAGATAGGCTTTGAAGCCGCTGACCGAGAGTTGGGTCAGGCCAGAGGCGTGGGTGGGCACGGCGATGGGCAGGAAGGCGTCCACGCCTTCCGCTGCAACAGGTGCGTTCGCCGCTATCTGCTCGGGTGGCAAGAAGAACTGCTTGAAGCGGGCGGCCAAAGTGTCGTCGTCGCAACGCAGGAGCAGGCGCGAAGGGGTGAGGGCGGCGCCTTCCAGACTGTTTTGGGCGGCCAGCAACACGGTTTGGCGCGAGTTCAAGACCGCTTCAAACGAAGCCAAGTCACGGGCCAGACGGGTGGCGTCGCACGACAAGCCCAACTTCCTGCGCAGGCTGTCGGGCAAGAAGGGGTGCGGTTTGGGCGGCGCAGGCAGGTATTCGCCATTGAGCCCGGTCAGGATCAGGTGGGGGGCGTCATCGAGCAGCCACTCCAAGGGGCCGATCAATTCCACGGCGGCATTGCCGCCTTCTTCGGGGATGGTTTGGCCCGTCAGTGCGTCCAACACCACATCCATTGAAACCGCCGCGCCGGTGGCGCTGGAGCCCATCGGCGCGGATGGGCTCCAGCGCCACCGGCGCCGCTTCAAGGGTGGTTAGCGTGGCATCCAGCAAGGCGAGGGCTTTTTCCAAATCGCGCGCCGGGCCAAAGGTGGCGGCTGGCGCAGTCGATGGCGGGAACCAGCTGGCCAGCAATCTGCGCCAATGGCTGCCCCAGGCCGGCAGATGCGCTTCACCGGCGCCAAGCGCCAGCAAGGTGGCGTCGCATTGGCGCCAAATTTCTTTGGTTTCAATTTTTTCAATGGGCAATGCTTTGATGGCAGATTGCAGCGCCACCAACGCCGCCGCATCGCCCACCACCGTCAACGCGCACTGCGCCAAAGTCGGGTTGTTCAGTGCTTCGCACAAAGCCTCCGGCTTGCGGGTGGCATCATCGGGGTCGCGTTGGCGCAGGTAGGCACCCAAGGCGCGCAAGGCGGCGGCCGGCGGGCTGTCGGCGGCGGGCCGGCCCGGCCCGTGGCGCACCGGCAAGCCGGCATTCTCGAGCATGATTTTGAGCAGCGGGGCTTGGGTTTCATCCGCCACGCCCACGCTGAAATCGTCGGGTGAGAGGGCGGGCGTTTGGCTTAGGCAATGGCGCACCGAAGCCGTCACTTGCCCGGCTTGCGCGCCAAAATCAGGCACAAAAACCGGTTCTTGCGGCAATTTCACCAAACAGTTGTCATCTTGCCAGCTGGCGGGCACCGGCCGGCCCCAGGCATCAAACCAAGTGCGGGTTTGGCGCTTTTGCACAGCGGGGGTGAGAACCAGCACCTGCCCGCCGCCGGCCAGAAAACCTTCCAGCGCCGCTTGGGCCGGGCGCGACAGATCCAGGCAGGCCACCAGCACGATGCGGCCAAAGGGCAGGTTGGGGTTGGCGGCGGGGTCGGCGGTTGGGTCGGCAGCCAGCCCCGCCTGATGGGCGCGGCGCGCGGCATTTTTTTCACCAACACCCCACGCCGTCAATTGCGCCAAGGCGGCGGTTTCAACCGTTGCCAGTGCCTGCCAGCGCACCGCTTGGGTGTCGCTGGCCTCCACCGTCTCAAAGGTCAAACCAGCTTCGCCCAAGTCATTGGCCAAGCGCCCGATTTGCCGGCTCAGCGCCAGCCAACCGGCCCAATCATCAGCTTCTGGCGGCTGGGGGAAGGCCGGCTCCAACGCCGCGCCGACCTGGCGCGCAGCCACCGCCCTGGCCAAACTCACCACCAGATCAGAGGCCAACGGCAACGGATCGGTGCGCAACCATTCGGGCAGCGCGCCCAAGGTCGTCATGCGCGGGGCCAAATGCGCGCCGCTCAAAGCCAGTAATTCCTTGCAGCGGCGCGCCGCGCGCGAGCCGGGGAACACCCACAACGCATCCGCCATCGCACCCTGCCCGCCTGCCGCCGCAATGGCCTGCGGCAGCAGTGGGCCGGCGGTGGGGTCAAGGTAAAGATGCAAAGGGAGCGATGCCATGCGGGCATGGTAGGGGGAGGGGGTCAATGGGTCTTTAACCCATACCAGGGTCTGGCACCCGTTGAAAAATCGAACTCACGGCAGGCCCGCCTTCGTTAAGATGTTTTCGGCGCATCAGGAATTCGTGTGGCTGGCGAGGGGGCGTAGCGCGCCAGCCG
>CAZVNU010000094.1:0-8112 GCA_964628335.1 uncultured Phycisphaeraceae bacterium | reverse complement strand
GTCAAGCCTGATCCGGGTTATGGTCAGTTGACCCCGATCAGGCTTGACCTGCCCCATGGGGGGCACGCCCTTGCTGTGGGTCGCGATGACGGCAGCTTCCGCCTCGCGCTCTGCGGCCACTTGGGCGTCGGCTTGGGCGACACGGGTGCCTTCTTCACGCACGACAGCGTCTTTTTGCGCGGGAACCCCGCTGTTACCCGGCGTGGCATCGTGGTTGGCGTACCAGAGGGCAGCGCCTAGAAGGGCCGCAGTGGCGACCAATGCAATGACTTTGGGGGCGTTTTTATTCATAGAGGGCAAGAACTGTACATGTCTGAACTGGCCATGTCAATGATTTTTACAATGGGTTTTATGTCAGATAATCATATTTTGTTGGCGAGGTTAGATCATCAGCCTATACTCCGGCCTTCAATCTCTCCCCCTCCCTCAATTTGGAGCCCCCCATGTTGATTCGCACTTTGATTGCCGCTGCTTTTGCTGCCATGGTTTGGACTGCCGGTTCGGCCATGGCCCAGGACGCAGTGCCCCCCCCGCCGCCAGCCCCGGACACCGAACCGCCCCAAGGCCCGCAGCCGCCTGCCAATATTTTTGTGGCTGACTTGAACCTGCTGTAATCCAAAACCCCATCCCAAAGCAAAACGCCGCCCTTTTTTCGGGCGGCGTTTTACTTTTTCTTACGTTTTTACTTCACCCGACTGGCCGTCACCCGCAGCGTCCACAGGTCACTGGCGCTGCCCCGCGCCGCCGACATCTGGAACGCGCTCCACTGCAAACCCGGCACCTGTTTGCCAAGCCCCTGCATGAACAGCAGGCTTTGGCGCAGGCTGACCTCGGTCAGCACGATTTCCGTCTCTTCGCGCTTGATGCCGCCGTCTTCACGCACCGGCAGCGGGCTGGTCAGTTGGTTCTTGGCCAACGGGATATTGGCCTCGCGCAAGGCCTGCTCGATGGCGGGGCCCAGCTCCTTGACGCTGCCACCCCCTGGATACTCGGCCTTGATGCGGGCCACCGCTTGGGCTCGGCCTGCATGCTTTTTGGCCGCTTCTTGGGCTTGATCTGCGGCATGGCCCACTTGCAAAGTGGCCCAGCCAGCGGCAATCACCAACACGCCCAGGATCAGACCCGCCAAGGTCAGTTGTTGACGGAAGGCGTTCACTTGACACCCCCTTTCTGTGGCTTGCCGGTCAGGGTGAACTGCACGCCGCTGTTGTTTTGTTCGTTGTTCCGGCGCTCGATGCGTGGGGTATCCATCAGGAACGGGCCGCGCAGGGCATCGGCCACCTTGGCGCAGTCAGTGGCAGATTGGGCTTGACCGGAGAGGAACAACTGGTTGGGGCGCAGCTGGATCTCATCCATCTGCAATGGCGGTGCAGCAGACAGGCCCTTGAACAGGCTGACCACCGAGGGCAGCACACTGGTATCGGCGGCTCCTGCTGCTGGCAGGGAGCGAGCCAACGCATCCAACCGCGAGCCCACGGCCATGGATTGGGGTATCTCGCCGGGGTAGACCTCTTGGTACAGGCGGCGGTCGGCCTCTCTGATCTTGGTCACTTGCGCTTCATAGGTGCGGGTGCGCTGCCAGGCGACGGCCAAAACGGTGATGGCCAGCAGGCAGGCGGCCAGCCAGGCCAACCCGATGGGCAGTTGCAACCGCTCCAAGGTGTCGCCCTTGGCCAGCGGACCGACCCGCAGGTTGAACGGGATGTCCCACGGGGATTTCAGGGCTTGGACCGCGCCTTGGGCGGCGGCGACCAAAGGCTGATCATCTTGAATAGGCTTGGGCGGTTGACCGTGCTGGGCCTGCCAGTGCTGGGTTTCGGCCGCGACATCGGGCTGGTGCAGCCAACGGGTGATCTTGCCTTGGCTGTGTTCGAGCCAGGCAAGGGTGCTGCCGTCTTGCAAGAGGAACAGGCTGGGAACGCCGAGCGCCGGCTCGGCAGCCGTGGCAGGATCAGCGGGTGTGGCTGGCTTTTTTGATGCCGAGCTGGTGCTCGGCGCTCCCACCAGCAGCGGCCAAGGCACCACGGCCTCAATGAACCAATCGGCGGCTTCAAGTTCAGTCAACTGAGGCAGCAGGCGATCATGCTCGACGGCCAACCCCAAGGCGTGGTCGTGCGACACCATGAAGGCGGCGGCCATGCGCTCGGCATCCAGCGGCAGGCGCTCTTCCAGCCGATACAACAGTGCGGAATAACGGGCGGCGCTGGACTTGGGCAGGCCGGCAGTCGACACTTGGGCCGACAAACAGTCGTTCAAGCGTGGCGAAACCACGACTTTGCCGGGTTTGCAGGCGGCGTTCAGTGCGGCATGGTCGGCAAATAACCTGACTTCACCGGTGGCCGAGACGGCACGCAGGGCGCCTTGCTCCTCCAGCAACAGGAGTACGGGAACAAAAGGCGGCGTGGGGGTGGCAGGCTTGGCGGTGGCTTGGCTCATGGCGCGACCTCCAAAGTCTGCTTGTTGTCCTGGTATTCCACTTCCACGCTGGTGGGGTTGACCGAGAGCAGTTTGATCTCATCCACCGTCTCGCCGACCTTCACAAACTGGGTTTGGCCCGCGCCATCCACGATCATGGCCTGCGAATTGGCACCGTCCATGATGGTGCCGGAGAGTTTGATGCGCAGGGGAGCCGCTTGCACTTTGACCTTGGGGGCCGGGCGCAGGGACAGGTCGAGCACTTCATTCAACGAGACGCCGGCACGCGGGGCGACGCGCGTGGGTGCTGCCTCCAAGGCCGGGGAAGCCACGGGGTTCACACCTGCCCAGAGCGCGACGCCGCCGACAGCCAGCCCGAAGGCGGCGGCGATCACGAACAGCAGGCGGCGGAGTTGGAGCAGGGACAAGGAAGAGGCCGTAGACGGAAAAGTAGGCGGTACGCAGTAGAGGCGGATCTTAGGGGGCTGGGTTCCACTCTTGACGACGCCAGATCGGGCGGTCGTCCTTGCGCTCAAGAAGCGTGAAACGATAGCAGACCGGCACAGCCTGGGTCTGGGGCGGCCCCACCGCCACCCAGACCGACCAGGCTTGGGGCTTGAGTGTGGTGCGGGCTTGCAGGGTTTGCTTCTCTTTGGGGGTCCAGCGGGCGGTCACCTGTGCCATGGCAGCCTCGGGCTGGGCTTCTTGTTGGCACTTACCAGCGCTTGCGCTTTGTCGGAGGGTACTTCCGGCCCCAGCACCGCGACCAGGGCCGCCGGGCTGGCGATGCGCCAATCCAGCTTGCCATCACCCGCCAGGGTGGCGGCGGTGGCCAGACCGGGATGAATGGAGTCCGGCCATGGGCCGCCCAGCAGGTCGCTTGGGGTGGCGCCGGGGCGGAGTTGCTCCAGGCACCAGAACGGGCGATCCGCATCCACGCCGGCGAGCGGGTCTTTGCCACCCAAGGTCTCGATCAAGCGGGCAAGGTCAAAGGCCGGCAGGCGCTTGGCCAAACTGTTGATGTTGGGTTTGCCCTGCTCGCTGGCCAGCAGGATCACCACCCGCTCGCCGGCCATCGTGAGGTCGAACTTGCGGACGGGCAATGGGCGGGCATGCGCCGCGTCGCCGGCGGCAGGATCCACCAGCAAGACATTGGCTTGCTCCAACAGGGTCTCGCCGGCGGCCAAGGCCCATTTATGGCGCAGATCACGCTCGGCTTGCAGGGCAGAGCGGGTGGCGGTGGTCGAACGCCGGGCGGACAGGCTGAGGATGACGGCGGCCAGAGCCAGCACCATCAGGGTCAGGAGCAGGGCGAACCCAGACCGGCGAACGGGCGCAAGACCGCTCGTCAGACCACTGCAAATGGGCTGAGGCTGCGAAGCAGACACGGCCTGGCTCCGCGAAGCGAACCCAGGGCGACGAGCAGGAAGGGGTCGGCTCATGGGGCACCTCCCCCACGCGGGGCGCTGACCGTCATGCCTTGGGGCAAGGCCGGGCCGGATAGGGCCAGCTGATAGGTGCCGCCGCTTGAGCTGGTCGGCTGCGTTATCTGCAGATGGTCCACGCCGATCAAAACGATTTGCCGGCGATAGGTGCCGGTCAACAGATCCAGCTCTTCACGTAAAAGCTGGCCTTTGTCGGCGCGCCAGATGATCTTGAGGGGGCGGTGACCGCCATCGGTGATGCTCGGCTTGGGTTGTAGCGGCCCCTGGATCTCCATGCCGCCGGGAACACGCTGCACCTGCTCGGCTTCAGTCAATTCCTGGGTCAGGGTCAATTGCAGGCGCCGCTGCCAGGCTGGGGCGGTTTTGCTGGGGGCCTTGGCCTGGTGCATCAGGTTGCGGGTGATAGCCAAGGTGGCGCTGGCCAGCAGCACGGTCAAGGTCAGGGCGGCGAGGAGTTCGAGCAGGGTATAGGCGCGGCGGAGCGGCGCAGAGGGCAGTATCGAGACGGTGGTATCGAGACGGCAGACGGTAGACGGCAGATGGAATTTGGAGTTCCTCATGGTTGCGTCCCCCCTACCGTCTGCTGGCCACTATCTGTCGTCTTGGCCAAAAAATCCACCGAAGTCAGTTCCGCATCGTGGTCGGCGCGGTTGAGGATCGCCAGGTGATATTGGACGATGTCGGTGCCAAGCAAGGCCGGCGCACTCACAGGCATGACGGTCCACGCCAATGGGCCATCCTGCCCCGGGGTGGTGGTTTTGGCGGTGGCGAGGCGGTCGGCCAGTGCCACCGCCTGCTGCTTGCGCTGCATCAGGGCTTCGTGTTTTTTCATGCGGCCGGAGGCGAGGATCAGACTAGAGGCGAGCAGGCCGAGGATGATGGTGGCGGCCACGACTTCGATCAGGCTGAACCCGCGCCGGCATGTGTGCGCACGCACACACGCGGGACCGCCGCAGGCGGTCAGAATCTGCGAAGCAGATGAGATCATGGTCGCCCCCCTGCCGCCTGCCTACCACCCACCGGTTTCTCCTCGAAGCAGACATCGGCATCTTCCTTCCGGTCGAACCAGGTGGTTTGGCCGGTCAAGCCGGTCATGACCAGGAACCGGTAATCGCCCTGCGGATTACGCAGTTCAAGGGCGATGCTGGCGCTCTGGCCGTGGATATCAAGGGGTAGCTGCAAGGGGCTGCCGGTCCACTGCACGGTCTCACCGCGCAGGCTGATCAGGTCCCAACCTCGGGGCAGTGGGCACTCACGGGTGGGTTGGGTTTGACCATCAGGATGGCTGGTCCACGCCTTGGCGCCGGGGTGGAGTTCAAGGGCGAAAGGTTGGCGCCCGCGCTCGGCCTGCGCCCGGGCATGTTCCGACCAATCGGTGAGGCGGGCCTGGAATTGCTCAGCGGTCTCGCGCGGGGCGGCCCTGCGCAGGGTGAGGGCGGCGGAAGTCGCCAGGATGCCGATGATGACCAGCACGGCCAGGATCTCCATCAGCGTAAACCCGCGTGAAGCGGGTAAGCGATGGACGGTCGGCAAGGAGGGAAAGGGGACTAAAAGCATGGGCGTATTCATCAATGGTGCTGCCATCCGCCGCCGTGCCTTTTACTCCGGCTGCGTGCCCACGGCCTTTTTGCGGGCCAGGTCCCAAGTGCCGATGTCATCGTCACCCCCCTCTTGACCATCCGCGCCGAGGGAGAAGATCTCATAGCCCGTGTTGTCACGCCCGGGGATGTTGTACTGATACGGACGCCCCCACGGGTCAATCGGCGGGCTCTTGAGATACGGCTGACCAGCCGAGGCCGGCGTGGTCTTGGTCAGGATATCCAGCCCCTGCGCCACGGTCGGCAGCGCATTGGTGTCCATCTCATACTGATCCACGGCATTGCAGAAGGTCGCCAACTCCCCCTTGACCACATTCCGCCGCGCCCGCGCCATCACCCCGCGAATGGCCAAGGCCGAGGTGGAAGCGAGGATGCCGATGATGACCAGGACCGCCAGGATCTCCATCAGGGAGTAGCCGGCGTGGTGGCGGAGATGGCGGTGGGATGCGGGGCGAAGGGAGAACATGGATGGGAATGGTAGCGGGGAGTGGAAAGATTGAGGTAAACTGCCACCCCTCTGCGCTATCCTGCGGCCAGGGGTGGTACCTTTTTCCGGTGGCCAATTTTGGTGCCGTTCTACATGGCCAATGACAAAAGCTGGGGCGGACAATTTTTGCGCAGAGTCAACCCATGAAATCGCGTTGTGGTCGTGGGCATGTGCAACGACTGGATGCGAGTCTGTCGCTTCACTTGCACTCGGTCCCTCCCGATCAGCCCACACTGCAACAGGCAAGCCATCCGCGGCCAAACCCACCACTTACGCCACCGCCTGCATCGGCAGCAGAGCGGCCAAGGCGAGGAGAATGACGCGAAGAAAACGGGGAAAACTAGACATATGGTTACGCTGGAGGGAGACCGTTCTCCCAAAGGAAGTCGGCGTACACATCCTGTATAGACCCAGCGGAAACAAATCGTTCCCCGGTAACCCCAAGTATCTTCAATGCGAAATCCAAAGCCTCTTCGGGACCTTCAAAAACATTGACGTCTCCATGCGGCATGTCCGGGTCTACTGGACTGAATTCATAGACATCAAGAAAGTCTGGCGACCCGGCATCTATTGATTCAAATATGGTCGTGCTGACCTGGCCGTTTCGTTCCCGGTCAATGCGCAGAAATTTGATTGCCCTGTATCCATCACCATCAGAATGACCAATCCAGTGCTCAACGGCCTTTCCGTTGCGCAAACTTTGACGCACAAAATCAAGGGGGAGATATTTAACCATGTTAACGCTGGCCTCCCATCTCTTGCCAACGCATCCACCAATGCAGTTGGGCATCCTCTCGCCGCATCAATGGCGTTACCCCTTGGTTGTACTTGTTGGGATGTGCCCCAGGGATTTTTGAATGGAAGGGAGGCACTTCATGAATCGCCGAGCCAGGCATTTGATCTGCATGGTGCAACTCAAGGGGAACTTCCCTCCCCGCAGCATTTCGTGTGGGAACAAAGTCCAAAGGCCCCTTGCCCTCGCTAGCCCGAAGCAAGTCACGTTGAGTCCAAGGCCCTTGATAACGTTGAGGGGCCGCCGTTGGACTAAGTTCTGGAGCAAGGCGTCCAGCTGCTCCCGTCTCTGCCGCCGGCGCCTTCAAATACGGCGGCAGTTCCGGACACTTGGCCGCCTTACCCAGGTTGGCTGCCGCCTTTTCGGCATCCATGGCCGCCTTCGCCGCTTCCGCGTTTCCCTGTGCGGCGGACGCAAGCGCTTTGGCTTCCGCCGCCGTGCCGGCCCCCATGCCCGCCTTCACCGCAGCTGCGCCGGATTTGACCATGGACGGTATTGCCATAAGGGCCTTGGGCGCCGTATAAAACACGCTGGCCATGTTTACCCCGGTGGTCGCCGTGTCGATTGTCAGCCGGATGCCGCCGTCCTCCACGAAGGCGTGATCCACCGCAAAGTAGGTGCGCGGCAGGTGCCCCTGCCTCTGCACTGAAGAGGTCAAAAAACCACCGGCATCCACGCCCGCATTCCACGCATCGACCATGCCATTGTTGGTGTCAACCAAAACATTGGCCGCCACATTCGTGTACATAAGCCCCACCTGCGCCGTATATTTTGCTCCTGTAACGGTTCCTCTGCCCCAAACTCCGGCGGTGTCCGCCGGGTTCCAACTTGCATTTGGATCCCACGGCCACACCCAATCCATCCCGCTGGGGTCCATTCCCATGCCCATACCCATGTATCCGGCGTACACCGAACCGCCGTCCACATATCCGGCCGGATCCCGCGAAATGAACCGCCCAAGGCTGGGCGAGAAATACCGGGCCCTGAAGTAGTAGTTGCCGCCCTCTGCATCCAGTCTTCTGCCGGTCCACAGGATGTCCGTCAATGGCGCGACTCCCGTCGGCGTTCCATTCGCATTGAGCACCGTGGTCTTGCCATAAACATCGTAGACATAACGTTCGACCACATTGCCACCGCTATCCAGCAATGCCGTGGTCGAATACCTTCTATCCATGATGCGGTACTGCCAGCCATTACTTGCATCCTTGGTGGCGATATTCTCATCCACATAGGCGCCATACACATGCTGCTTGGTCAGGGCACCGTTGTAGTACTCCGCAATCTCTTGGTTGCTGGCACTGACGAACACCGTGGTATCACCATTGCTGGTCTTTGAGACCCGGCGACCCAACGCGTCATAGGCGAACCCCACAT
>CAZVNU010000093.1:2341-8159 GCA_964628335.1 uncultured Phycisphaeraceae bacterium | reverse complement strand
TCGGCGCGCACCACGATCAGGCCGGCGTGGATGCCGGGGGCGGCGGCGGTCTTGAGGACGCCTTCGGGGAAGTCGGAAGAGGGGCCAAGGGGGTGCCAAGTCATGCGGGAATTGTAAAGGGTCAAGGAACCCCGACCGTGAGGAAGGGGACGCTGGCACGCTATTTCGGCGGTTGCTCGTCCCCTCCCTCACGGTCGGGGTTCTTTGGGTCCGTACAATGCGCCCCTTATGTCAACTTCCCCCAAGCTTGCCCGCTTTTATGTCACCACCCCGATTTACTATGTGAACGACCGTCCGCATATCGGGCATGTTTACACCACCACCATCGCCGATGTGATGGCCAGGCACGCCCGTTTGCAGGGCCGCGAGACCTTCTTCTTGACCGGCACCGACGAGCACGCCACCAAGGTGGTGGAAAAAGCCGCCGAAAACGGCATGGGCACCCGCGACTGGGCCGACCGCAACGCGGGGATTTTCGAGGAAACCTTCAAGAAGTTGGGGATGACCCATGATGACTTCATCCGTACCTCGCAGCCGCGCCACAAAGCCAAGGTGACCGACTATGTGCAGCGTCTGCTCGACAGCGGCGATGCCTATTTGGGTGATTATGAAGGCTGGTATGACGCGGGGCAAGAGGAATATCTGCCCGATGCCAAGGCCGAGGAATACCAGTTCAAGAGCCCCTTCAACGGCAAGCCCTTGGTGCGCAAGAAGGAAAAGAATTACTTCTTCAAATTGTCCAAGTACCAGCCGCAGCTGCTGGCCTTGCTGGAGCGGGGCGAAGCGGTCAACGGCTCTTCTTTCGCCGTGCTGCCCGAGGCGCGCAAGAACGAAATCGTCGGCCGCATCCGCGACGGCTTGAACGATGTGCCGATGAGCCGCTCCGGCATGGCCGATTGGGGCATTGAAATCCCCGGCTCGGCGCAAAATGCGGAAACCGGCCCGCAAACCGTCTATGTCTGGATCGACGCCCTGTTCAACTACCTGTCGGTGGTGGACACACCCGAAAGGCGCACATTCTGGGATGACGCCGAGGTGCTGCACCTGACGGCCAAGGACATCCTGTGGTTCCATGCCGCCATTTGGCCGGCGCTGCTGCTGGCGCTGGGCGAAAAGCTGCCGGCGCGGTTGTACGCCCACTCGTTCTGGATCTCGGAAGGCAAGAAGATGAGCAAGTCGCTGGGCAACTTCATCGACCTTGAGAAAATAGACGCCTATGTCAACGACTTCTCGCTCGATGCCCTGCGCTGGTTCCTGGTGACCCAGGGCCCGATGGGCACCAACGACAGCGACTTTTCGCACGACAAGTTCGTCGAGATGTACAACGCCGAATTGGCCAACGGGCTTGGCAACTGCTTCTCGCGGGTGTCGAACATGACGGAGAAGTATTTCGGCGGCAAGTTGCCGGAGCCGACCGAAAGCGCGTGCGCCCAGGTCACGCCGGCGGCGGCCAAAGCCGTGGCCGAAGTCAAAGCGGCCATATTCGCCGTGCAACCCGGCGTGGCCGCCCAAGCCGCCATCGCCCTGATTCGCGCGGTGGACAAACTCATCGAAGACACCAAGCCCTTCAGCCTGGCCAAAGACCCCGCCAACCTGCCGCAGGTCGGCACCATTCTCTACCACTGCGCCGAAGCGGTGCGCATCGCCTCGGTGCTGCTATGGCCGGTGATCCCCGCCGCCTGCGAAAAGATCTGGGCCAGAAGCGGCTTGGCCTACGGGGCGCAACTGCAAGCCAACGGCCTGGGCGAGTTTGATGCCTGGACCCAATGGGGCGGCTACCAGCCCGGCGCCCGGATTGAAAAAGGCGAGGCCTTGTTCATGCGGTATGTGGCGCCAAAGTAGACGCGGCGGCTATGCGCGTGTGAAACATTCTTCATTGAAAAAACGCGCACCCAATTTTTGGCGCGCGTTGTTTTCAATGAGATTTTCAGTGAACGCGGCGGGCCGCCGCGTCTACTTTTTCAGTTCACTGCCCGGGCGGAAACCATGTCGGATTGAGAATCCAATTCGGCCCACGGTAATCCGGGTAGGCGGTGTAGACCGCGCGGATGGCGTTGGACAGGTTGTTGCTGCCGGGCAGGCTTTGGTCCAGCGGGCTTAAAAACAGGCTTTGGATGCCGGGGGCCAAGCGCGCAGTGCCGGTGTTTCTGGGCTGCCAGCCGTCGGCATAGGCGGCCCAGAGTTGACCCGAGTACGCGATGCCGTTGGCAAAGCGCCAGTCGCCGTCAAGGCGGAAGGCGTGGCGCTTGACCGGGTCGGTGAAGCCCAAGGCGGAAAATAGCGGAATGCCGCTGGCGTGGCTGGCGGAAATTTCCGACCCCACGGCGCGTGGAAAGCGGGCCAGGATGTTGTCGGCCAGCGCTTCGGCATCGCCGGACAGATCGGCTTTGAGCGGTTCATCCACCGCGTTTGGCAGCGACAGGTCGTGATCGTTGACGCGCACCAGTTGGCTTGGCGCATCTTTGGCATAGATGGCGGCCCCCAATTCGGCCGGGCCGCCTGGCCCCGGCGCGCCCGCGGTGGCCTGCCGCCAACTGTCGTAGCGGGCGGTGTTTTGCAGGGGCGACAGGCGCTTGGCCGCCAGGCCGAAGCCCAGCACCAGCACCACGAACAGCATCACCACCGGCAGGGCCAGCACGGTTTCAACCATGGCCGAGCCGCGGCGATGCGGCGCGCATTTTTTGGGTGAAGTGGGCATGGGGTTCCTAGTGCGTGATGAGCGGGGCCAGCGGCTGCACCGCCCCCAGATGGGTGATGAAGTCCGGCAATTCGGCGGCGTTGAGGCCGTCGTTGTCGCCGGCCTGATTGGCGCCGTCCTGCAGGGTGGCGAGCCAGGTGTCGTATTGGCTGATCGGGGTCAGTTGCGCGTGCCACATGGGGGTCCACAAATCCCACGAATGGTTGTTGAACACCCGGGCTTGGGCCAGGCCCACATGGCGCGGGTAGTTGAGTGATTGGAATTTGGCCGGCCAGGCCGGCGCACTGTTGGGGGTGGCGGCGAAGCCCAGCACGCACCATTGGCCGGGCACCACCGCGGTCGGCGGCGAGGCGTATCCCGGCAGGAAATCGGTGGGGGCGGGCATCTGCGCGTTGCCGGTCCAATTGTTCGGATTGCCGATGGCCACCGAAGTGGCCGGATTGGGGGGGGGGCCGTTGTCGGGGGTTTCCTGCAATGCGATGGTGGGCGCATTGATGCCAGCCCACAGGTAAATCACCGGGTTGGCCGGGGTGGTGCCGATCACCTCGCCGGTCCGCGGATCAAGGATGGGGGTGGGGGTGAAGATCACATACACGCCATCGGCCAACTTGATGCGGTAATCGGTTTCGGGCGCGTCAAAGAACATGTCCACCGGCGGGGGCGGCGGGCCGGGTTGGCCTTGGGGCGGGCGTGGGCGAAAGAACCGCTGGCTTTGCGGAATTTGGACCCGTTCCCAACTGGCATTGGGGATGCGCGAAGGGCTCTCAATGCGGATCCAGGTGGCATAGGCTTGGCGCTGGTTGATGGCGGCGGCCGGGTCGCCGGCCGCCGCCCGCGCCGTTTGCCGGGCGGAATCAAAGGGGAACAGCCAATTCGGCACATGCAAGGTGCCGGGTTGCGCGTTGCCTTGCCGGCCCAGCAAATCACCATAGGCGGCGTTCCACGGACTGGCGCCATTTTGGGCCATCCTCAATTTGCGGATGGCGATTTGCCCCGCACGCTGGGTCAGGTGGGTGTTGACGCCGATGTTGCCCGGCAGCGCGCCCCATTGGTGGCCAAAACCGTTGCCCGGCCATGACGGGCCGCCGACCCGCTCGCGGAAGAACCCTGTCTCGTGGTTGAACACCCCTTGCGGCCGGTAGCCGGTGATGGGTCCGGGAATCCAGGTGCCGCTGGGCGGGCTGCTTGGCACATTGCCGCCAAACGGGCTGCCATCGCTGGGGGCGGCGGGGCCCGGTGAAGGTGGCGGTTGCGAGTTGGGAACCCAGGTGCCAGGGTCGCGTATTTCAGAGATCCAACCAAACACCGTGTCGTAGGGGCCCCGGTGCAAAGTGGCATCGCTGCCGCCTGAAATGGCTGGAATTTCGCCCTTGATGATGGGGCGGTAAAAATCATCAAAGCTGCCGCGTTGACAGGGCACGCTGATGCGCACCGGCACGGCGCCGCTCAGATTGCGGCTGTTTTCCGGCAGGTTTTTGCCGCCGCTGACGGTGGCGCCCAGTTGCGCCGTCAGCGGCATTTTTTCAATGGCGGCCTGGCTGATCTGGTCGAGGGCTTCGACCGCTTTCCACAGCGTTCCACGCTGGCCGGTGGGCGTTTGGTACCAGGTGTTTTCGCGGATGTCGTTGCCGCCAAAGGCCAGGTTTTGCAGTTGGCCGGGGGTGCAATCGGCGTAGTTGGCATAAAACCCGTTGACCACCGGGGTCAGGGCGCTGACTTGTGCCTGCAAATCCGCCACGGTTCGATCGCGCATGCCGGCCACCGTTTGGCTGCCGCCCGGCGGGACCGCATTGGGCGGGGCCAGGGCCAGCAGCGAAGCAAGCATGGCTTCCTGGTCGGCCAGGGTGTGGGCGCAGGCTTGCGGCATGGCATCCAGGATTTGCGCCGCCACGATCAGGCGGGTCATTTCCAGGTTGTTGGCCGCCACTAAATTGAAGGTGCGCGCCACCTCGCCGGCGGCGCCGATGGCGGCGGCATCGGCGGCATCCTGGGTCATCTGTTGGCGTTCCGCGTGGCGGCCAAGGTTCATCACATACATGGCCATGGCGGCGAAAAACAGCATGGTGACCAAGGTCAGCCACAGCACCATGCCGCGGGAAGATGCGTTTGGACACTCACGAGCCCTGAGCGCAAGCTCAGGGGATGTGCATGCCATATCCGCGGGAACCCCTGAGCTTGCGCTCAGGGCGCGTGAGCGCAAGGACTCGGCCCTTGGGTGGCGTGCAAGTTGTGAAGCGGGAGGAAAACGCATGGGAGCCTAGTTGGAGACGCGCGGAAAGGGTGCGGGTTGGATGGCGGGGTCGATGCCTTCGTTCACCATCACGGCCCGGGTCGTGATGGTGGCAAAGGCCCCCGGTCCGGCGCGGGTGGTTTGTTCGCCGTCGCTGAACATGGCCCGCACATAAGGCACCGACAGGTTCATGTCGTGGGCCACCTGCACCACCACCGGGTCTTTGGGACCGTAGGTGAAACTGCCGGTGATTTCGGGCAACTGCGCGTAATTGACGGCGTCGGCGCCTTGGCCGTCGGAGGCTTGCAGCAGTTTGACCCTGGTTTTGGCGATGGCGTAAGCCATGCGCGCGGCCAGCAAATTGTCGATCCAGGCCGGGCCCTGGCCGCCATGGGCGGCAAAATAATGCCGCATGCCGGCGGCCAGGGTGGTGCCGGCCAGATTGCCGCTGTCTTCCAGCTCGCCGCACACCGGCATCAGCGCGTATTGGGCGGCGGCTTTGATCAGGGCCTGTTTGCTGGAGGCCGCTTCAGTCGCGACTTGGTTCAAATCCTCCCCGCTTAGCACGGTTGGAATCTGCACGATCGCGGTGCGCGCCGCCCGGTAGGCCGCATGCTGGACGAACTGGTAGCCCACCAGCAACAGGCCGACTTGGATCAGCGTCATCACGAAAAACATCAAGATCGGCATCACCAGCGCGAATTCAACGGTCGCCGTGCCGTTTTCGCTTTGCAGGCGCCGCCAAAGCGAGGGCAAGGCCGCCCGCCCGCTTTTTTGCGATGCCCGCACCAGCATCCATGCGCAGACCAGCGTGCCGAGCATCAGCATGGCGCCAAGCGCCAGCCAAGATCCGGGCAACAGCAGTGCAAGCGTGGGGGGGAGGCAAGACA
>CAZVNU010000093.1:0-2331 GCA_964628335.1 uncultured Phycisphaeraceae bacterium | reverse complement strand
AAGACATACGGGGGGTGGAACGGGGGGAACCGACCTTTTATTGCCACAGGCGCCAAGGATTGTAGGGGGCTGGGCGGCCCATGCCAGCCGGCCTGCAAGCGCTGTCCCTGATTTTCGCCTTTCCTTGACTTTCGTCCCTTGCTAAAGTTCCCCCCGATGACCCTCCCCCAACAATTGATTGTCGGCCTTGGCGCGGCTGCCGGTTTGGCGGCCGTGGTGATGTTCCTTTCCCACCACACGCTGTGGCGCTGGCCGCGCCCGCGCCGCTGGCCGCGCATCCTGATGTACCACCGGGTGACGGACAAGGTGCCGGCTTCGGGTATGAACACGCCGCCGGCTCTGTTTGAAAAGCATCTGCGGGTGCTTTTGGCGCAGAAAAAAGTGTTTTGCACGCTGTCCGAGTTGGCCGACCGCTGCCATCAGCAGGAGTGCGACAACCAGCACTTGGTGGTGCTGACTTTTGACGATGGCTGGCTGGACAATTGGGAGGAGATGTTCCCCCTGCTGCAAAAGCACGGGGCCAAAGCCACCATTTACCTGGCGCCCGACTGCCCCGACATGCCCAAGCTGCGCCCCGAGCATATCCAAGCCATGCAGGCCAGCGGCTTGGTGGAATTCGGCGCCCACACCCTGCACCATGTGAATTTGCAGCAAAGCGACGATGCGTTGGCCAGGCGTGAAATCGAGGATTCGCGATCGGCGGTGGCGGCGCTGACCGGCGTGCCCTGCCGCTCATTCGCCTATCCCTACGGACGCTTTGAGCCCAAGCATTGCGAGATGGTGCGGGCGGCGGGTTTTGACACGGCGGTGAGCACCAAAAAAGACATCCGGCCGTGGTGGAAGCAGAACCGCTTCCGCCTGTGCCGCGTCAGCACCCACGGCAAAGCCAGCATGCTTCAATTCAAGATTGCGCTGTCGCGGGCGCGTTACCGGCTGTGAGGCTGTCGCTGGGGTATTTCACCCGGCCATGGTGCATGGCCAGCAGGCTCTTGACGCAGGCCTCTTCGATGCGGTGCAGATCCTGCGCGGTCAGCGGGCACAGGTCCAACTGGTTGTCGAGCAGGCGCTTGTGGGTCATCTGGCGCACGATGTCGGTGAAAGTTTCGGCGTTGTGGGTTTCGGCGGCGCGGGCGGCGCCTTCGATGCCGTCGCACAGCATCAGGATGGCGGCTTCGGCGGACTGGGGTTTGGGCCCGCCGTAGCGGAAGTCGGCTTCTTCCGGCGCCGCGCCACCCATCAGGTCGTGGCGCCGCTTGGCCGCGCGGAAAAAGAATTCCACCAAGGTGGTGCCGTGGTGCGAGGCGATGCAGTGGAGGATGGGCGAGGGCAATGGGTGTTCTTTGCCCAAGGCCAGGCCATCGCTGACATGGCGCAAAATGAGGGCGGCGCTGCTGGCCGGCACCAATTGGTCGTGCGGGTTGGGGCCACCGGCCTGGTTTTCAATGAAAAAATCCGGGTTTTGCGTCTTGCCGATGTCGTGGTACATCGCCCCCACCCGGCACAGCAAGGGATCGGCGCCCACCGCATCGGCGGCGGCTTCGGCCAGGTCGGCCAGCCGCAGCGAGTGCTGATAGGTGCCCGGCGCGTTTTTGGCCAAGGCTTGCAGCAGCGGATGGCTGGCGTCGTTCAAATCCTTGAGTGTCATGGCGGTGGTGATGCCAAAGGCGCGTTCGATCAGCGGCAGCACGCCTTGGATGATCATGCCGGTGGCCAGGCACAGGCCAAAGGCGCCGCCGGCATCCTTGAGCGCATCCTGCGCCACCCCGCCCACGCCCATTTGGCGGGTGGAAAGGCCCACCGCCAGCGAGGCCACCGCCATGCCGATACCGGCCCACAGACCGGCCAGCACCAAGTCGGTGCGCTGGCGCACCACCCGCAGCGGCAGGGCGGTGGCCGCCACCGCCAACAGCAGCACCAGGCCGGTGGCCGAGGGCAGGTGCAAACTCCACATGGTCAGGGCCGCCAGCACGCCGCCGACCGCCAGCGCCATGCGCCGGTCATAGGCCACCACCAGCACCTGGGCCACGGCCACCAAGGGGAAGGCATATGGCGCATGTTGCCAGCCGATCATGAATCCGGACAAAAAGGCCGACAAAATGAGCGAGAGGGCGACCAGCCCGCACAAGGCCGCGCCGCGCACCGGATTTTTGGCGGCGCGGCTGCCGGTGGCGAACAGGTAGAGAAAGATGGCTCCACCCAACAGCAGGGTGAGCAAGCCGGTGCTGGCGGCGCGCAGCAGGCGCGGCATCGAAAGGGTGTCGGTTTCGACCCAGGCGTCGTGTTCGGCGGTGAGCAGTTCGATGTCGTCCGAGCGCGCCTTACCAGTTGCGC
>CAZVNU010000092.1:4194-8205 GCA_964628335.1 uncultured Phycisphaeraceae bacterium | reverse complement strand
CTGATCCCGTACCCAACCCCATGCGCAAACCATCCGCTCTGCTGTATCCCGTTTTCCTGCTGGCCATCGCGGCTTCCGCCGGGTTCTTTTTGCGCACGGTGCAACGCGAACATGCGCGCGTGACCCAGGCGGTGGCGCAGTTCCAGCGCTTCATCGCCCCGGGCTCCGGCCTGTTCGAGGCCGACACCCAATCCGAACCCAACCGGGGCGCCGCCGTTTTGGAATTCAAAGAAGCCGGCGAATACAGCGTGTGCTACGAATCGCAGGGGCAATACCAGGAATATCCGGGGGATGCCGGCGAAGCTTTTGACACGCCCACCCGCCAATTGTGGCCGACCAAGGGGCGGGTTTCCATGGAGCTGGCGGTGATCCGGCATGACGGCGCCGACCGCGGCGAGAAAATTGCGGTGCGCCTGGCCGGTTTTGAGGCCGACGAAAAAGAGCAGGCGCGCATTGAGAAAAACCCGCGCGCGGCCATGCCCAAGAACCGCGGCCTGTTCGTCTACCGGCGCGAGGTGCACGGGCGCAGTGGCCATGCGGTGTGGCTGGTGGAAATCCCCGCACCCGGCTTTTACCGGTTTGAAACCCGTTATGTGGCGGGCACCGGCGGCGATCCGGATGCCATTGCGGTGCCGCCGGCCTTCACCAAGGCCCAGAAGCAGGAGCGGAAAATCCACGCCTACCAGGTGCTGGCGCGCGACAAAGAGCGCCGCGACGCCGAAGAGGACCGGGAGTTGGCCCGCGTGGAGCATCTGCCGGTTTTGTTTGCCGTGGGCAAAGATCCGCTGGCGCAGCGGATGTTCGAGCCCGTTGGCCTGTATGGCGCGGCCGGGATTTGCGCTTTTGTGACGACGCTGTCGATTGCCGGCATGCTGCTGGTGGCGGCCATGCGGGGGCGCAAAACAAGTCCCCGATAATCCCGCCGCCCCAATGCGAAACACCGGCCTTGGCCGGTGTTTCGCATTGGGGCGGCGGGGGAGGGGTTACACCACGATTTCTTTGATCAGCCTGCCCGGCAACACCCCGGTGGGGCGCAAGTCCACGCCCAAGACGCGCTTGCTCAGGCGTTCGGATTCGATGCCCAAGGTATGCGAGATGGTGGTGATCAAATCGCGCACATGGACTTTTTGGCTGCCATCGGCCGCGTTGAAGGCGAAATCGTCGGTTTCCCCGTAAGAGGTGCCGCCCTTGATGCCTCCGCCGGCCAGCCACACCGAGAAACACTTGGCGTGGTGGTCGCGGCCATCGCCCTGCGAATAGGTGGTGCGGCCGAATTCGCCGCCCCAGACCACCAGGGTGTCGTCGAGCAGGCCGCGACGCTTGAGATCGGTGAGCAGGGCATAGGCCGGGCGGTCGGTGGCGCCGCACAAACGCGGGATGTCGCCGGCCAGACCGCCGTGCACATCCCAGCCGCGCTGGTAAATCTGGGTGTAGCGCACGCCGCGCTCGGCCATGCGGCGGGCCATCAGGCAGTTGTAGGCGAAGGATCCCGGTTTTTTGGCCTCGTTGCCATACAGATCCCAGGTGCTTTGCGGCTCGGCCGACAAATCGGTCAATTCCGGCACGCTCATCTGCATGTTGAAGGCCATCTCGTACTGCTGGATGCGGGCATGGGTTTCGGGGTCGCCGACGGTTTCAAAAGTCTGGCGGTTGAGTGCGTCCACGCCGTCCACCATGGCGCGGCGCATGTCGCGGGTCATTTTGCCGGGGTCGTTCAAATACAGCACGGGATTGGCGCCGGTGCGCAGCGGCACGCCGGCGTGCTCGGTGGGCAAAAAGCCGCTGGACCAGAGTTTCGGGGTGACCGACTGGGTGTTGGTGCCGGGCAGGACGTTGGAGTTGAGCACCACGAACGACGGCAGGTTGGCGTTGGCGCTGCCAAGACCGTAGGACACCCAGGAGCCAAGGGCCGGCCGGCCGGGAATCATGTTGGCGGTGTTCATCAGCAGGATGGCCGGCTCATGGTTGATGGCATCGGTCCACAGGGTGTGGATCACGGCCAGGTCGTCCACGCATTTGGCGGTCCACGGCAACAGGTCGGTCACGCGCCGCCCGCTCTGGCCGTATTGCTTGGAGCCCCAGGGCGACGATTTGATGACATAGCGCGATTGGCCCGAGGTCATGCCGGTGGGTTTGAAGTCGGCGCCCAGGGCGCTGGCGGGCATGTCTTGGCCATTCCACTTGTTGAGTTCCGGTTTGCAGTCCCACATATCCATGTGCGGCGGGCCACCGGCCATGAACAGCTGGATGACGCGCTTGGAGTGGGCCTTTTCGTGCGGCGCGCCAAGCGAACCTTGGCCAAGGCCGGGGGCGACACTGCGGTTGACGGAGGCGCCCAGGCTGGAGGCGTTGGCCAGCTGGGGGCCAAGCAGGCTGGCCAAACCCAGCGCCCCCATGAACTGGCCGGAGGTGGCCAGGAAATGGCGGCGGGTGGCCAGGGTTTTCCACGCCAGTTTCTGCCCTTGGTCGATGGGCAGGTCAAAGGGGGTGGGGCCTTCGCCGTGATGGTCGGAGCAGGGGTGGGGGGGGTGCATGGGGATCCTTATTTGGAGATGGCCTCATCCGAGTTCATCAGGGTGCTGGCCACCAGCATCCAATTGGCGTGCGGCACGGGGTCGATTTTGTCGTCGCGTTTCATGTCGCCGATGGCGAGCAGGGTTTGGGCCAGTTCGGGGGTCATGGCCTTGGCTTGCGCGGCGTAGACGGCCAGCAGGGCTTTTTTCTCAGCCTCGACCAAAGGCCGGCACAGCACCCGGTCGGCCATGTAAGCCAGGCGGCTGTCGTCGCTGTCGCCGCCCTCTTGCAGGGTTTTCTGCGCCAAAGCGCGGGCCGCCTCAAGATAGGTGACATCGTTCATCAGCGTCAGCGCGGCCAACGGTGTGTTGGTGCGGTTGCGCCGGGCGGTGGCGGCGATGCGGTCGCAGCCGTCAAACACTTCTGCTTCCGGCGTGGACACCATGCGTTTGATGAATTGGTAGACGCTGCGGCGGTAGAGCATCGGCCCGTGGTGCTGCGAGATGGCCGTGGTGTTGGACGGGTAGACCGAGGAAAGGATGCCCGGCGGCAAGTAGCCGATGAAGGACGGCCCGCCGATTTTGTCGGTGGTGAGCAGTCCGCCGGCCTGCAGGGCGCAGTCGCGGATCATCTCGGCATCCATCCGGTAGCGCGGGCCGCGGGCGAGCAGGATGTTGCGGGGGTCTTTGTCCAGTTTTTCCTTGCTGATGACGGCGCTTTGGCGGTAGGTGGCCGACATCACCAGTTTTTTGTACAGGCGCTTCATGTCCCATTGGCCCTGGGCGGCATTTTCACCGCCGGCATCGCCATCGCGGAAAGCGGCCGCCAGGGTGTCGAGCAACTCCGGGTGGCTGGGCACGCTGCCGACGATGCCGAAATCTTCGGCACTTTCCACCAGCCCCAGGCCGAACAGTTCCTGCCAGGCGCGGTTGACCGTCACGCGGGCGAGCAGCGGATTCTCAGGCGAGACTGTCCACTGCGCCAGGCCCAGGCGGTTGCGCGGCGCATCCTTCTGCATGGGCGGCAAAAAGCCAGGGGTGTCGGGGTAGACCCGCTCGGCCAACGCGGTGTATTCGCCGCGGGTGAACACATGGGCCGCGGCTGGGGTCTCCCGCTCGCGCGACACCAGGGTGATTGCGCCGAAGGTGCCGTCATATTGCGATTGCAAGGCGGTGGTCACGCTGCCGATGGGGGGGTGGGCATTGGGCTTGGCGTCGGCCAGCGCTTTCATCTGTGCCTCGGCCTCGGCGATTTCCTTGCGCAAGGCGGCTTCCTTGTCGGGGTGGGCGGCGAAATAAGCGTCTTGCGCCGCCTGTTTTTCAAACGGGGTCCAGGCTTTGGCAAAGGCGTCGGTGTGGTTTTTTTGCGCACCGCGCACATCGGCCACGGCCAGATAGTCGGGCTTCTTCGCCAGGACTTCCGCGGCGGCTTCTTCATAGGGCAGGCGGGCGGCTTCTTCGGTGACCAGAGCGACTGGGGCGTGGCCTACGAGCTGGC
>CAZVNU010000092.1:414-4184 GCA_964628335.1 uncultured Phycisphaeraceae bacterium | reverse complement strand
TGCCGCGGGCGGCTTCTTCGGGCGCCAGCACCCGGTTGTAAAAGCGCACATCCTGGAAGCCGTTTTGGCGGCTGGGCAGCGAGCCGGCATCCGCCCCGCCCCGGCGGGCGAAGTTGAGTGGCATGGGGGTGCGCGGGTCGCCGGTGAGCGCATCCACTTCCGCCTTGGTGGCGGCCGGTTTGCCGTTGAGATACATCCTGACGCCGGCGGCCTTGCCCGAGCCGTCATAGGTCAGGGTCACATGCGACCATTCGGGCCGCGGCAACGCGGGCCCCGCCACTTTGAGGGCATTGCCCGGCCAGGTGGCGATGAGGTGGAAAGCCAGCTGGTTGTTCTGGAGGTACAAGTCCCAGCCGCGCAGGCGGGTGCCGTCCATGCGCGAGAGCATGGTGCCGTTGTTGGTGCCGAAGGCGTTGTGCGACACCACCTCGTAAGGGCGGAACCAGCCGGAGACGGTGAAAGGTTGGTCTTTGCCGAAATCACCGATCCCGGCGCATTCCAAGCGCGAGTTGTTGCCGAGCAAGCAACTGTTGGCGTACAGCGGATAAGTGTCCCAGGCCGCCGGCGAGCTGGCGATCTTGAACACCTGTTTGCCGATGCGCTCGTGGATCTCGGTGCCTTTGCCCTCGTCAAAGGGGAACCAGGCGACCAGGCCGTCGCGCACGGGCTTGAGCCCGGTTTTGAGCCAGGTCGCGATGTTTTGCGCCTCTTGCTGCGGCAATGCCCGCAGCGCGGCTTCGGCCTTGGCCCGTTTGGCCAGTGCGGCTTCAAAGGCGGGCCGGTCGGCATCGCGCGGCAACACCTGGTAGGGGGGCCAGTAATGCAGGTCGTAGGTCCACGATTTTTCGGTCAGGTTGCCGAAGAAGGCGGCCAGCGAATAGAAATCACGCTGGGTGGTGGGGTCGTACTTGTGGTCGTGGCAGACCGCGCAGCCGGTGGTCATGCCCATCAGGGTGACGCCGAAAGCCTCGGCGCGTTCGCGGATCAAACCGAAGTGGTTTTCTTCCACGATGGTGCCGCCCTCGCCGGTGGAGGGTCCGGCGCGCACGAAGGCGGAGGCCACCAAGGTGTCCTGCGTGCCGTCGGGCAGGAGGTCGCCGGCCAATTGTTCGGTGATGAAACGGTCGAAGGGTTTGTTGGCATTGAGCGCGTTGATCACATAGTCGCGGTAGGGCCAGATCGAGCGGTAGGGATCGACGTGGATGCCGTGGGTGTCGGCATAGCGGGCGTAATCCAGCCAGTAACGGCCGCGCTGCTCGCCATATTTGGGCGAAGCCTGCAGGCGGTCCACCACTTTTTCATAGGCCACATCGGTGCTGGCCGGGTCTTCGACGAAGGCTTTAATTTCTTCGGGCGTGGGATTGAGGCCGATCAGGTCGAGCGTCACGCGGCGGATCAGGGTGTGGCGGTCGGCTTCGGGGTTGGGCTTGAAGCCTTCGGCCTCCAGGCGGGCCAACACGAAGTGGTCCACCTCGTTTTTGCACCAGGCGTCGTCGGAGACCGCCGGCAGCGGCGACTTGGCCGGCTTTTCAAAGGCCCAGTGGTCGCGGAACTCGGCGCCTTGGGCGATCCACTCGCGCAGCAATTTGATCTGAGCCGGATTGAGCAGTTTTTCCTTGTCTTGCGGCATCATCACATCGGGGTCGTGCGACTCGATGCGGCGCACCAGTTCGCTCAGTTCCGGCTTGCCCGGCACGATGGCCTGGGTCCCGCTGGCGCCGACATAGGCCATGGCCTGGTCGCGGATGTCAAAGCGCAGCGGCTTGCTGCGAGGTTCGCGGCTGCCGGTGTCCGGGCCGTGGCAGTGGTAGCAGTAGTTGGAGAGGATCGGCTGGATGTCGCGCCGGTAGTCGATCTTGGGGCCGGCGGGGGCCCCCGCCGTTGTCGGCGCGCCCGCCGCAGCGGGCGGCAGTTGTTCGGCTGGCTTGGAGCAGGCGGCAAGCAGGGCCGAAGTCGGCAGCAGCAGCAGGCACAGGACAACAGGGGGGCGCGATAAGGGCATGGGGAATAATAGACGGGGAAAGTCGGGCTGCATTACGGTTCTGCTGAAAAAAAACCGGCGCCAAAGGGGTGTTGGGCGCCGGTTTTCAGGTGGTTTTCGGGCGTTCAAAAGGCTTTTCATGCCGCCGGCGGAATTTTCACTTCCTTCACCGGCAACTGCAACCGCACATGCAAGTCCTTCAACTGCGAATCCTCGACCGGGCTGGGGGCCTCGGTCATCAGGTCGGCGCCGTTTTGGGTCTTGGGGAAGGGAATTACATCGCGGATGTTGCCGGTGCCCACCAGGTGCATGACCACGCGGTCGAGGCCGAAAGCCATGCCGCCGTGCGGCGGGGCGCCGAAGGACAGGGCTTCGAGCAGGAAGCCGAACTTCTGCTGGGCTTCTTCGGCGGTGATGCCGAGCAATTTGAAGATCTTGCCTTGCACATCGGAGCGGTGGATACGAATGGAGCCGCCGCCGAGCTCCGAGCCGTTGAGCACCAGGTCGTAGGCGTTGCTCTTGATGGATTCGATGACGGCGTGGTCGGTGGAATCCAGTTTGTGCAGGTCTTCCGGCTTGGGGCTGGTGAAGGGATGGTGGGTGGCGTAGAAGCGCTGGGTTTCCACATCCCATTCAAAGGCGGGGAAGTCGGTAATCCAGACCCATTTCCACTCGCCCTCCGGGATCAAGCCCAGTTGCGCGGCGATGCGGCAGCGCAATTCGCCCAGCACCTTGTGGACGATGGTTTTGCGGGCATCCACGCCGAACAAAATCAAGTCGCCGTCAGTTGCGCCCAAGCGGGCGATGAGTTCTTCCTGGATCACTTCGATGAACTTGGAAATGCCGCTGGCCAGTTTGCCGTCCTCGACCTTGGCCAAAGGCAGGCCGCCGGCGCCGAATTGCTTGGCGGTTTCGGTCAGGGCATCGGTGTCCTTGCGCGAGAGTTTCACGCCGCCCTGCGGGATGCAGATGGCTTTGATCACGCCACCGGCATCGAGCGTGCCCTTGAACACCTTGAATTCGGTCTTGGCGCCAAGGTCGCAGACATCGAACAACTTGATGCCGAAGCGCAAGTCGGGGCGGTCGGAGCCGTAGTGGTTCATCGCGTCTTCATAGGTCATGCGCGCGATCGGCGGCACTTCCACGCCCAGGATTTCCTTCCATGTTTTGCGGATGATGCCTTCGTTGACGGCCATCACTTCGTCCTGGGTGACGAAGGACATTTCCATGTCGACCTGGGTGAACTCGGCCTGGCGGTCGGCGCGCGGGTCTTCGTCGCGGAAGCAGCGGGCGATCTGGAAGTATTTGTCCAAGCCGCCGACCATGCAGATCTGCTTGAACAACTGCGGTGATTGCGGCAGCGCGTAGAACGAGCCCGCCTGCAGGCGCGAGGGCACGAGAAAGTCGCGCGCGCCTTCGGGCGTGGAGCGGCACAGGAAGGGGGTCTCGACTTCGTAGAACCCTTCGGCGTCGTAATGATCGCGCATCAGTTTGGCGACTTTGTGGCGCACCTGGATGTTTTTTTGCAGCTTGCTGCCGCGCATTTCCAGATAGCGGTAGCGCAGGCGGGTTTCTTCGCCGACCTTGTGGGCGTTGTCGGGGGTGAAGGGCGGGGTCTGGGCATCGGACAATACTTCGGCGCCGTCGGCCTTGAGCTCGATGGTGCCGGTGGGGTACTTCTTGTTGATGCCGCCTTCGCGCTTGACCCACTCCGAGAGCGTTTCCGGCTTCTTTGGATTGCGGCGGACGGCGTGCTCCCACATGCCGAGATGAGCGTCGACATCGCCAG
>CAZVNU010000092.1:0-404 GCA_964628335.1 uncultured Phycisphaeraceae bacterium | reverse complement strand
GTTGATGCCGCCTTCGCGCTTGATGCAGGTGCCGCTGACGCGCACCACATCCTCCAGACGCATTTTGCCGGCCAACTCGTGGGGTGCGCCGACTTCCGGGTGGAACACCACCTGGGTCACGCCGTCGCGGTCGCGCAGGTCGATGAAGCGCACGCCGCCGTGGTCGCGGTAGGAATCCACCCAGCCGGAAAGGGTGACGGTCTGGCCGATGTTTGATTCGCGGAGTTGGCCGCAGGTGTGGGTGCGATAAGACATGGGGGAGGCAATCAGGAAGCGGGGCAGGCTGAAAAAGGAAAGGCGGAGATTATACCGGCGGGCGGTGGGCCCCCTCCCGGGCGGCGCGCCGCACCAGGGCTGGCAGGTGATGGAGCGCGGGTGTCCCCACCCGCAAATGCCGCCCGGGG
>CAZVNU010000091.1:4998-8273 GCA_964628335.1 uncultured Phycisphaeraceae bacterium | reverse complement strand
GTGTTTCTCCATGTATTCGCTCATGTCGATGCGGATCATGGCGTCTTCGGAATCAAACAGGGTTTCGGCCAGGGCGCGGGCCAGCTCGGTCTTGCCGACCCCGGTGGGGCCAAGGAACAGGAACGAGCCGGTGGGCCGCTTGGGGTCCTGGATGCCGGCCCGTGCGCGCAGCACGGCGTCGCTGACCAGCCGCACGGCTTCGTCCTGGCCGATCACGCGCTGGTGCAGGGTGTCTTCCATCTTGAGCAGTTTTTCGCGCTCACCCTGGCGCAATTTGGAGACGGGAATGCCGCTCCAGCGCGAAACGATTTTGGCGATTTCCTCTTCGCTGACCGACTCGCGGGCCATGCCGCCATCGGCGGCCTTGGACTTGGCTTCGGCATCGGCCAGGGCTTTTTCCAGCGCCGGCAGCCGGCCGTATTTGATTTCGGCGGCCTTGTTGAGGTCGTACTTCTGCTCGGCCTGCTCCATCTCGCGGCGGGCCGTCTCCAACTGTTCACGCACGGTTTTCACCGCACCGGCCGAGGCTTTGTCGGCCTGCCAGCGGGCGCGCAGGGCGGAGGCTTTTTCGCAGATGTCGGCCAACTCGCGGCGCAGCACTTCCAAGCGCGCCTTGCTGGCGGCGTCGGCTTCTTTTTTCAGGGCGGCTTCCTCGATTTCCAACTGCATCAGGCGGCGGTCGGCGGCATCCAACTCGGCCGGGGCCGAGTCGAGTTCGGTGCGCACCATGGCGCAGGCTTCGTCCATCAAATCGATGGCTTTGTCCGGCAAAAAGCGGTCGGGGATGTAGCGGTCCGACAAGGTGGCGGCGGCCACCAAAGCGCCGTCAGCGATGGCCACGCCGTGGTAAATCTCAAAGCGTTCCTTGATGCCGCGCAGGATGGAAATGGCATCCTCCACCGTTGGCGGCTCGACCAACACCGGCTGGAAGCGCCGCTCAAGGGCGGGGTCTTTTTCCACATGCTTGCGGTATTCGTCCAAAGTGGTGGCGCCGATGCAGTGCAACTCGCCGCGGGCCAGCATGGGCTTGAGCAGGTTGCCGGCATCCATCGCGCCTTCGCCTTTGCCGGCGCCGACGATGGTGTGGATTTCATCAATGAACAAAATGATCTGACCTTCGGCCTGTTTGACTTCGGCCAGCACCGCTTTCAAACGCTCCTCGAATTCGCCGCGGAATTTGGCGCCGGCGATCAGCGAACCCATGTCGAGCGAAAAGATGGTTTTGTCCTTCAAGCCTTCGGGCACATCGCCGCGCACGATGCGCTGGGCCAGGCCCTCGACGATGGCGGTCTTGCCCACGCCCGGCTCGCCGATCAGCACCGGGTTGTTTTTGGTTTTGCGCGACAAAATGCGCACCACCCGGCGCACTTCCTCATCGCGGCCGATGACCGGATCCATCTTGCCGGTCTTGGCCAAAGCGACCAGATCCTGGCCGTATTTCGACAGGGCTTCGTAGGTGGCCTCCGGGTTGTTGCTGGTGACGCGCTGATTGCCGCGCACCGACAGCAGGGTCTTGCGGAACGACTCCGACGAGATGCCAAGGCCGTCGAGGATTTTGCCGGTCGGCGTGTCTTTGGGCTTGTCCAAAATGGACAGCACCACATGCTCGACCGACAGGTATTCGTCCTTGAGGTTTTTCTTGTGGGCTTCGGCGCGGGCAAACACCTGCGCCAAAGCCTGGGTCAGGCGCACCTCGCCGGCAGCCCCCGCATGGGCACCCGGGCCCGACACGCTGGGGCGGCGGCCCAGGTCTTTTTGCAATTCACCGGCCACCAGGGCGGCGGGGCGCTCCAACTTGTCGAGCAGGCGCGGCAGCAAACCGTCCGCCTGCTGGCACAGGGCCAGGGCAAAATGCTCGACATCCACCACCCCATGGCCGGCGGACACCGCGAGGTTTTGCGCCGCCAGCAAGGCGGCGCGGGTGTTTTCGGTGAGGTTGTTGAGATCCATGGGGGCTCCTTGGGGAAGAATCCGGGATGGCAATACCGGCCGACCTTTCTTTGTACAAGGAGCGTGCCAAAACAAAAAGGCCTTTTCCGGGCCGTGGGCACCACCCCGGGGTGCCGAAATGGCAGGAACACCCACCCAAGGAACCGCGACCGTCAGGGAGCGGGTGTGGCATCCTTTCCACACCCGCTCCCTGACGGTCGCAGTTCCTTTCCGTTCACACGGTGGCTGGCGGTTGGGGACTACAATCCCGCCCATGCATCTTCTCCTCCGTCTGCTCCTATGCGCCGCCCTGTTCCCCTTGGCCGCCTGCCAAACCAAGGGCTCCAAGTGGAACAACCCGCGCGATGAGGCTGCCTTCCACCCGGCCAACCTGACCGGTGGTGGCACCCGCCCCATGCCCACCGGCGTGGCCGCGCCCGCCGACGCCAAGTCTGGCGCGCCCTTGAACGCCATGCTGGGCCAGGTCAACGGCAAGCCGCTGTACGCCGGCCGCATTCTCGACCCCATCGAGCCGCAACTCATCCGTCTGGGCCAGGACTTGGAGCGGCGCGCCTTCGTCACCGAAGCCAACAAATTGGTCGGCGGCGAATTGATCAGCGCCATCCGCCGGGCGCAGATGCTGGCCAAAGCCGAAGCCCATCTCAAGGACGGCCAGCGGATGGGGCTCAACAACATCGTCGAGCGCCGCCGCGAAGAACTGCTGCGCCAATACGGCGAAGGTTCGCTGGCCCTGGCACAGGCCAACTTCCAGCGCGAGCGCGGCCTGAGCCTGGAAGAGGAACTCAAGGACTTCCGTGAAAAGCAGGTGGTCAATTACTACATGTACGAAAAGGTCAATCCGCTGATCAATGTCACGCGGCGCGACATCGAGCGCTACTACAGCGACCACTTCGCCGAATACAACCGGCCGGAAACGCGCAAAATCCGCCTGATTCAGGCGACTTCGCCCTTGGTCGGCATGACCGTGGCCAAGCAGCTCGCCGACGGCAAGCCCTTCGAGCAGGTCGCCGCCAACCAGGAATGGAACCGCTTCAACCCGGGCCAGGGCGGCGCGTGGGCCGACTCCATCGAAGGCCCCCCCAACCTGCGCATCACTGAACTCAACACCGCCATCGCCGGCCTGAAAGCCAAAGATGCCTGGGCCGGTCCGATCTTGGACCAGAATCAAACCACCTGGTTCGTGGGCCTGACCGCCTACGCCCCGGCCACCACCCGCCCGCTGGATGATGCGCAATTGGATATCCGCGCCGTCTTGGACCAGATCCAGCGCAAAAAACTCTCCGACCAGGTGTTTGCCAAGGCCGCGCAGGAACCTTCCTGCGCGG
>CAZVNU010000091.1:0-4988 GCA_964628335.1 uncultured Phycisphaeraceae bacterium | reverse complement strand
CGCCCATGATCACCTGGTTCCGCCAACGCCTGCAAAAGTTCCTTCTCAAACGCATGACCACCGGCGCCGCCGGCGAGCGCGTGGCCGAAGCCTATCTCACCCAGAATGGGTTCAGGATTCTGGCCCGCAATTTGCGCCTCAAAGCCGGTGAAATCGACCTGCTGTGCGAGCGCCCCGACAAACCGCAGGTGATCGTGGTGGAGGTCAAAGCCAGCTCCAAGCGCGTTTCCACCCGTTTCCGCCCCGAGCGGCGGGTGGGCGCGGCCAAGAAAACCAAACTGAAGGAATTGGCCGCCCAGCTCAAAGCCAAGCGGCCGGAACTCAAGGACCGCCCGCTGCGCTTTGATGTGCTGGGGGTGGAACTCGACCCCAAGGGCGGCATGCCCACGGTGCGCCACCACCAGGGCGCGTTTTAAAAGTAGCGGTGGCATCTTGCCGCCGTCGCTCCCAACAGAAAACAAAACAACGCGCGTTCCAAGTTGGGCGCGCGTTGTTTTATTCATGCGTGTTTGACGGCGGCAAGATGCCGCCGCTACTTTGCTTCCCACATCGATGCATACGCCTGTTCCAACCGGCGGGTGAAGGCAGCTCCGTCGGTCAAAGTCTGCAACCGCTCCCACATGCCTTGGCGCAATTGCGCCAAATGATCCGGCTTGGCGGCCAACGCCGCCGCCTGGCGCACAAACTCATCCTGACACGCCACCGCCAACTCCGGCAAACCGGCCGCGTTGAGCAAGCTGGCCCCCACCCGCGCCGCATGGGTTTCACCGGTTAACGACACCACCGGCACCCCCATCCACAATGCCTCACAGGTGGTGGTCGTGCCGTGATAAGGATAAGTGTCCAGCGCGACATCCACCTCGCCATAGCGGACCAGGTGCGCGTTGGGGTCGCTCTCAAAGGGCCGCCACGCCACCCGCTCTGGCGCAATGTCGCAGGCGGCAAAGCGCGCCAACAACTGCTCGCGCCCCCCATCGTTGCTGCGGGCATAAGGTGATTTGAGCAAACAACGCGAGCCGGGCACCGCCTGCAACACGCGGGCCACCAGCGCCACCCATTGCGGACTGATTTTGGCAAAGTTGTTGAAACTGCCAAAGGTGATGCCGCCATGCGCCAAGCACGGCGGCGGGGCCACCGGCGGCGCATCCGCGCGTGGCGTGTAGCACAGGAAACAATCCGGCAGGCGCATCAATCGTTCGCTGTGGCGCTGATCGGCAACACCCGGCGGATCGGTGATGGCATCCACCAACCGGTAATCCATGGCGGTCAGGCCGGTGGTGTCGGGGTAGCCCAGATAGGTCACCTGCACCGGGGCCGCCCGCATGGCAAACACCGCGAGGCGGTTTTTGCCGGAATGGCCGGACAAATCCACCAAGATGTCGATGCGGTCGGCCATGATTTTTTCCGCCACCTGCGCATCGGACAACGCGGAAATATCGCGCCAATGACCGGCACAATCCGCCAAGCGCGCCGTCGTGGCATCCGGCCTGGCCACATCGGCGTAGCAGACGATTTCATGACGCTGGCGATCGTGGTGGCCCAGCGGCGCCTCGATAAAACACGCCACCGGGTGCTCACGGAAATCCGCCGACACATAGCCGATGCGCAATTTGCGGCCGAGCGGCTGACGGATGGGTGCCACGGACAGCGGAGCCGCAGCGGCGGAGTCGTCCGTGTGATCAGGCGCGGGTTGTTCCAACACGCACGGACGACTCCGCTGCGCTGCGCTGTCCGTGGCACCCACATCCACACCCACCACACCCACACCCGCATCCGCAAAGCGCGCGCCAAACGCCCGATGCTCGGCGGCCACTTCATCCGGCGACCAGTCCAGGCTGTAGTGCATGGTCAGCAGCAAACTGCTGTGATGGGCGGTCACTTCCGGCTCGGCGGCCATGGCCTGGCGCAAATGGTCGGCGGCCTTTTTCATCTCACCCACATTGCGCCGGTAAATGCCGGCCAGCGCATGATGCGCCGCGCCGTGGCCGGGCTGCAACCGCACCGCCTGCCGCAAACTTGCCAATGCCGCCGCCATGTCGCCGGTTTGCGACAAGGCTTCGCCGAGCAAAAAATGCACCTGCGGATTTTGCCCGTCGTTGGCCACCGCTTCGCGCAGCGCGGCCACCGCCAAGCCGGCTTGGCCCATGGCCAAGTGCGCCACCCCCAGCATGCGCAGCGCCCCGGCATGCGTTGGCGCCGCCTGCAACACCTGGGTGCAGGCCTTGACCGCCCGTGCATGGGCCCCGCCCCGGATGCAATCGGCGGCCAGTTCCACCATCAAATCAAGGTCGGCTGGGTGCATAAAAACCGTGGAAAGAAGGGGAAGCCCGGCGATCAGAGCGCGGCCAAGGCCAGCAACACCGCCGGTACCGCCGCGCCCGGAGCGCCTTCAATGGCGAAATGCGCCGCCACATCATGCAGTTGCTGCTCGGCCATCGAGTGGGTTTCAGGCACACGCAAAAAGGCCCGCAAACCCCAGGGCTGGTAGGTGGTGTAATCGGTTTGGGTGTGGGTCTGGTGGTACAGGCAGGCGGCTTTGACCCGTGCCAACAGCGCGCCATCGCCGGTCCATTGCACCAGCGTATCCAACGCCTGCAAGGCGGTCAGTTCGCGGTAGACCCAGGCGTCTTGGGTGTCGCCGGCGCCTTGCAAATGCAAAGCGCCGCCATGCTCGGCGGCCGGCAGCACCGCATCCAAGGCATTCTCGGCCTGATGGGTGAAGCCCTGCGCCAAAACGCGGGCATGGTCGGCAGACAGCACATTGAGCCAGGGCACCATCGCCACATCGTCTTCCTGGCTGTTGCGCCAAGCGCCAAGGCGGGCGCCGCAAAGCAGCGCCATCAACTTCTCCCCGACCTGGGCCGCCTCGTTGTGCTCGCACACGGTTTCAACCGTCACCGGGTGGGCATAAGCCAGCGCCTGCAACAGCACATGGGCATACAGCGCGCCGTACACAGGCCGCACATGACCCATGCCATCGCAGGCATCCACCGCGCGCTTGGCCTCCCACCCGCCGTTTTTCTTGAAGGCATCCTCCAGCACTTGGATGTGTTTTTTCAGTTCAGCCCGCACCTTGGCCTGGTCACCCTCAAGTTGCGCCAGCAGCATGGGGGCGAAGCCGGCCAGCGACAGGCGGACCTGCCCCTTGGCGTCGGCGTGGGCGCGGGCGTCGGTGGCAAGGGCGAGGCCTTGGCGGGCGAGTCGCTGGATGCGGGGGAGATGGCTCATGAAGGAGGGTCGGCTTTGGCCGACCACGCAATGGGATAGAAGAAGGACTCGCCAAAGGATACCCGCCAACCGGGTATCCTTCCCTGCTCCACGCCAACTTACCCGCCCCTGTCTGTGGTCGGCTAAAGCCGACCCTCCTATGCGCCCCCTTGACCTCCTCTACGCCCTTGCCATGCCCGTCGCCGCCCTTGCCTGGGCGCTCAAGGGCAAGCACAAGACCGACTGGGGCGCGCGCTTTGGCAAAGGCGAAGCCTTGCCGCCGACGCCGGCAGGCCGGAAAACCATCCTGATCCATGCGGTGTCGGTGGGCGAAGTCAATGCCACCCGCCCGCTGGTCGCCCAATTGCGCCAACATGGCTGCCGGGTGGTGGTGGCCGCCACCACCGACACCGGCATGAAGCAGGCGCTGAAAATCTACGGCCCGTTGGAAGTGCCGGTGGTGCGCAATCCCTTTGACTTTTCCTTCGCCGTTTCGCGTTTGCTCGACCGGGTCAAACCCGATGTGTTCGTGGCCATGGAGCTGGAAGTCTGGCCGCACATCACCATGGAGTGCCTGGCCCGCAACATCCCCTTCGTGGTGGCCAACGGGCGCTTGTCGGCGCGCTCTTTCAAAGGTTATCTGCGGGCACGGGCCTTGGTCGCGCCGATGTTCATGCGCATCAGCCGCGCCCTGGTGCAAACCCAGGATGATGCCGACCGCTTCAAAGCCCTTGGCACCCGTCAAGTCGAAGTGCTGGACAACCTGAAGTGGGACTCGGCCGTGATTGAAGACCCCGCCAGCGTGGCCGGGGCCGATGCTTTGGCCAAAGAGCTTGGCATTGATCGCCACAAGCCGCTGATTGTGGCCGGCTCCACCGGGCCGGGCGAAGAAGAACTGCTCATCCGCACCCTGCCGGCCGGCGTGCAATTGCTGCTGGCCCCGCGCAAACCGGAGCGCTTCGAGGATGTGGCGAAGTCGTGCCCGACAGGGACGCCAAGGCGAAGTCGGGAACGCCGGGCACCCGCCCGGTACGAGGCACCGCAAGAAGCAGAGCAAGCCGAGCTGGTGCTCGGCGCTCCCGGTGCTCCCGGTGCGCCAAATGTTTTTCTGCTCGACACCCTGGGCGAATTGCGCAAGGCTTATGCGCTGGCCGATGTGGCGCTGGTGGGCCGCTCGTTCCTGGGGCTTTACGGCTCCGACCCGTTTGAACCGGTGGGCTTGGGCAAACCGACCATCATCGGTCCGCACCATGGCGACTTCAAAGACGCGGTGGCGGCCTTGGCCCATGCCGGCGGTTTGGCCATCAGCGCCGAGCCGATGGCCGAAGCGGCGCGTTTGCTGGCCGACCCGGCCAAGGCGCAAGCGATGGCGCAACAAGGCGTGGAAGTCATCCGCTCCCGCCAAGGCGCCGGCAAGCGGTATGCGGCGGCCATCGTGAAAATGGCGGATTGAATCTTTATTCCCGCGCGCCCAGCAGCACCGTCCAGCGCAGCACCAAGCCGCCGTCCTTGACCTTGTCGCCTTCGGCGGCCCAAAGAATCAAACTCTGGCGCACGGCTTCATCCCAATCGCGATTGCCGCTCTCTTGGATGAATTCCACTTTGACGGCGCGGCCTTGCGCATTGAAGGTGACGGCCGCCCGAGGATTGCGCGAAATGCCGGCGAACTGCGCGGCCGGGCCGGGCGGGCGGATGCGCATGGTGGTGATCTTGACGCCCTGCCCCACCAACACGCCCCCAGGCTGACGCTCCAAATCGCTTTCTTCCAACTGGGTGGCCGG
>CAZVNU010000090.1:0-8402 GCA_964628335.1 uncultured Phycisphaeraceae bacterium | reverse complement strand
CCGGCGCAGAACCAGTACCTGTGGGATCTGACCCGCGCCGGGAAGGCGATGCCGGTGCCGGCCACCCAGCCGTCGATGCCAAGGATGGAGGCTTCCAGCGCGAGATTGTCCACGCCCGTGAACAGTTTGTAGCGGTTGCCCACTTCGTTGTGGATGGCGGTGATGCGGCGCACGTCGCCGCAGGATTCCTTGATCGCCACGAACTGCTCGACCGAGGCCAACTCATTGAGCAAAGAGCAGGTCAGGTCGTTGGCGTAGGACAGCGGGTTGTTGTAGATCATGACCGGCAGATCGGTGCTCTTGGCCACCGACTTGAAGTAGGCCACGCGCTCACGCTCGTCGCCCTTGTAGAGCATCGAGGGCATGAGCATGTAGCCGTCGGCGCCCATCTTCTGCAGGTCCTTGGCGTAGCGGATGGCTTGCGCCGGGGTGGTTTCGGCGTTGCCGGAGAGCACCGGGACGCGGCCGGCGACCACCTTGATCATTTCCGACAGGAGCAGGCGTTTTTCGTCGGCCAGCAGGGTTTGGTTCTCACCCAGGGAGCCCAGGAAGATGATGCCGGCCACGCCGCTGCCGATCAGGGTTTCGACATGCTTGGCGGTGGCGTCGAGGTTGATCGCGCCATCCTTGTGCATTTGGGTGGTGATTGCGGGGAAGACGCCGGACCAGGAGGTTTTGTTGGACATGGGTGGGGAAAAGAGTGAAGAAGTCAGCAAGTCGTCCATTGTACACAAAAACAAATTAGGCCTTGGATCGCCGGCCGCGGTTTTATTCGCCGGCCCGTTTTTCCATCAAACGCAGGCGCAAGGTGCGGGCATTGGCCAATTGCACCCGGGCATGCGCCATCAGTTGCCGGCAAGCCTCGGCCTGATCGCCGGCCAAAATGGCGTCCAAGATGGTGCGATGTTCCTCTGCCATGGCCGAGGCGGTGGCGTGGTCCAGGGCGGCATAATCAAACAGGGCGGCATAGACCGCGCCCTGCCGGGTTAAAAAATCGGCGATGTAGCGGTTGCCGCAGCGCGTGATCCAGTGCGCATGCAGGCGGTTGTCCAAACGCGGCGTGAGGCCGTCGGGTTGGTTGCCGGCGCGGACTTCCCTGAGGAAGGCGTGGTCCAATCGGGGCCAGGCCAGCAGCAGGGCTTCGGGCTCAAGCAGTTCGCGCACGCGGACGAAGGCTTCCAGATCCGCATCGCTCACGGGCCGGGCCTGCCAGCCGCGGCGCGGCACATGCTCGAGCAGTCCTTCGCCGGCCATGCGGAAAAACAGGCGGCGCAGGATGGTGCGGCCCACGCCAAAGCGGGCGGCGTATTCCTCTTCGCGGAAAAAGGCGGGTTCCGGGCTGGTCAGGCTGCTTTCGATGATTTCGCGGCGCAGGCGGTCTTCGGCGGCCTCTTCGATTTTGGGCGCGGCCAGGCGGCCTTGGCTTTTGGGCGGGTGTTTGGCGGCCACCAAGCGGCCATTGGCCTGTTTGACCAAGTGGCCTGATTTTTCCAGTGCCGCCACCGCTTGGCGCACCGGGGTCAAACTCACCCCAAAGCGGGTGGCCAAGGCTTGCAGGGTGCAGGCGTTGTCCCAGGGCTTTCCGGAAGCCAGTTCATGGCGAAGGTCGGCGGCAATGCGGTCGAAGAGAGGCATGGAAGTGGGTTGAAGAAGGAAAAGAAATCAGGCCAGTGGCAGGGCCACCACCTGGGCCGTGGTGTGGTGGCCGTTGGCTTCAATCACCACCTGGCCACCCACCGCATGCTTGCCCCACTTCATCACCGCCAAAGCCACTGGCGCGGCACCCAGCATCGGCGACAGGGTGGAACTGGTGATGCCGCCGATTTGGCCGCCGCGCGCCGCGTTGGCGCGTTTGACCGGGTCGGCTTCCAGCACTTGCGCCCCGGCCGGCGGCAGGTCGGCGCATTGGAGGCCCACCAGCAGGCGTTTGGGGTGGCCCATGTTGTGCATGCGGGCGACCGCCTCTTGGCCGGGGTAGCAGCCTTTTTGCAGATGCACGGCTTCGGTGAAGGCGGGCTTGCCGCATTCGGCCGGCAGCGAGTCAGGGCCGAAATCCAAGTGGAACAGCGCGTGGCCGGCTTCGATGCGGGCGGTGTTGAAGGCGTCCCAGCCGATGGGCCGGCCACGCAGGCCTTCGCGGCGTTGGTTGGCGGTGTTGGCGTCCAGGGGTTGCGCGGGGTCGAAGCCGGCGGATTCGAGCAGGTGGTGGAATAAGTTGACGCTGATTTTTCCCGGCACCCACGCATGCAGGTTGGGGCTGCCGGTTTGGTCGTGGCGAAAGACCGCGCACGACTCGCCGCCCAGGGCGATCTTTTGCGCCTGCCAGGGCGCGAGTTCGGCCAGGTTTTGATCGCATAACAGCGAGAGCAGGCGCGGCGCCGCCGGGCCCATGAGCGAGATGCGCGCCCAATCGGCGGCATGGGCGGCGGTGCAATCTTCGGCAAACACCCGGTCGTCGATGATCTTGGCCAGCGCCGGCGCGTCATTGGCATCGGTGTCCAGCCAAAGGGTGTCATTTAGCGCGCAGGCGATGAAATCAAAGCGGATGTGCCCTTCACCATCAAGCACGAAGGCGCGGCGCACTTGCCCTTCTTTCAGATCATCGAATTTGTGGGAAGCCAGCCGGTTCAAAAGATCCAGCCGGTCTTGGCCGCGGACCATGACCAACCCGCGGTGGCCGCAGGGCAGAATGCCCACATGGCGGCGGATGGCGGCATACTCGGCTTCCGGCGCGCCAAAGGTGTCGGGCAAAAAGGCGGCGTCAGATCCCCAGGGAATCAGGGTGGCGCCGATGGAGGTGAGGTAATTGCGCATGGGGATGGGATTGTAGGTGGCGTAGAATTCCCCCATGCATCCTATTGAAGCCCTGCTCAACCACACCTTCGCCAAGCCGGCCCTGCTGACCGCCGCGCTGACCCATCCGTCCGTGGCGTCGTCCGCCGCCGCCTCGTATGAGCGCATGGAGTTCCTCGGCGATGCGGTGCTTGGCATGGTGGTGTGCGAGGCCCTGTATGTCCGCTTTCCCGACCAGGCCGAGGGCGATTTGACCCAGACCAAAAGCGAGGTGGTCAGCCGCAAGACCTGCGCCGAGGTGGCGAACCTGCTCGGTTTGCCGGCCCACATGATTCTGGGCAAAAGCGTGGATGCCGCCGCCGTGCCGACCAGCGTGGCCGCCGCCGGCATGGAGGCCGTCATCGGCGCCCTGTATTTGGACGGCGGGCTGGATGCGGCCCGCGCCTTCATCCTCAAGCGGTTTGATTTCGCCATCGTGCGCGCCGACGCCACCGAGCACCGCAACAATTGGAAGGCGGTGCTGCAAACATGGGCGCAGAAGGAAAATCTGGGCGCCCCGGCCTACCGCATCGTGGCCGAGCGCGGTCCGGAGCATGCCAAAACCTTTGAAGTGACGGTGGCGCTGGGCGCCCGGGTCTTTGCGCCGGGCCTGGCGCCGACCAAAAAACAGGCCGAAATGGCCGCCGCCAAGGGGGCGTTGGCGGCATTGGGCGTGGTGTGAAGGGGGTTCAGGCTGGATTTTGGGGCAGAGTTGGGGTGCTTTAAGCTCCCAAAACCTGTCTGACAACCCTCAAAACCGGGGTGCGGCCGGCATTTGCCGTGTCCCGGCCAGACCGGGTTTCGCACCCTTTGGGCGCCCGTTTGCGGAAACGGAGTTTCACACTATAATTTCCGCCCTCTATGGGAACCAATATTCGCGAAATCAAGGGCCGGATCAAGGCCGTCAAAAACATTCAGCGCATCACCCGCACGATGCAGCTGATTGCGACGACCCGCTTCCAGGCAATGCAAAAGAAGGCGACTCAAGCCAAGGCCTATACCCGTCGCATCGGCGAGGTGGTGGGGGAGGTGGCTTCGGCTTTGGCCGAAAGCGGCCAGGGCAACAGCCATTCATTGCTGACCGCCCCAGCCAAGGCCACCGGCCGCCATTTGGTGCTGGCTGTCACCTCCAACCGCGGCTTGTGCGGCGGATACAACAGCCGCGTGCTCTCCCTGGCGCGCCAGACCATCAAGCGTTTGGGCGGCGAAGTGGTGGTGGAAGTGGTCGGGCGCAAGGGCATCGCCTGGTGCAAATTCAACCAAGTGACGGTCGCCAAGGCCCACACTGAATTGGGTGACGCCCCCCGGTATGCCGATGTCGCCGCCATTGCGCAGGCCTACATCGAAGCCTTTGAAAGCGGTCAGTACGACTCGATTCAAGTGGCTTACACCAAGTTTGAAACCATGAGCCGCCAGCCGGCCACCGTGATTCAGTTGTTGCCCTTGCAGCCACCCAAGGCCGTCGCGGTGCCCGGTGCCAAGGCCGAAAGCAAAGTCAAAGCCGATTACGAATTCTCGCCGGAGCCAGCCGGGTTGCTCGCCGAGTTGCTGCCGGTCACCGTCAAGTCGACCTTGTTCCAGTGTTTCAACGAGTCGATGGTTTCCGAACAACTCGCCCGCATGGTGGCGATGAAGTCGGCCACCGACGCCGCCAAGAAGATGGGCAGGAGCTTGAAGCGCGATTTCAACCGCGCGCGCCAGGCTTCGATCACCACCGAATTGTCCGAAATCATCGGCGGGGCGGCGGCGCTTGAGTAAGCAGCCACCGGCGCCCAATCCTTGGAAGATGGCGCATCTTGGGCTTGAGTTTGCCTTGGCCGCCTTCGTGCTCGGCGGGGTCGGCTGGTGGGCGGACGGCAAGCTGGGGACCAAGCCATGGGGCATGGTGATTGGCGGAGTGGTGGGGTTGACCGGCGGCTTCTATCTGTTCTTCAAGGAAGCCTTGGCCGCCAACCGCCAAGCCAATGCCGATGCCAAGCAGCTCCGCTTGCGACACAAACAGCAGCAAGCCCAAGCGGAAGCAAGCCCGGAAACCGAAGCGGAAACCACAGTTGGGGCGGCATCATCATCCAAAGAACCTTCCGCCGGTTTGTGATCATCACTTTTGCACTGAACTCCTTTTCATGACCCAGCCCCTTTCACCGCCACCCTTCCCCGCCATGCGCGCCACCGTGATTTTCACGGGCGTGACCGCGGCTGTGGGATTGCTGGTGGGTGTGGTGCTGGTTTTGCTGCATCGTGAAGCTTGGATTGCGCCCGCCACCGGTCCGGCGATCGCCTGTTTGGCCGGCGCCGTGGTCTCGGTGCTGCTGGTGGCCATGGCCGCACGGCAGGGCATGGGGCAGGTTCCGCTGGTGGTGTTGGCGGGCATGGTGGTGCGGTTGGCCTTCGCCATTTTGGGCGCCGCCGTGTTGGTGCTGGGGTTGGCCATGGATCGCTCGGTGGTGATTCCGGCCACCATCGCCTGGTACATCGTTCTGTTGGTGGCAGAGACTCGCTTTTTCGCCAATTATTTCAAATCGTTTCCCTCGGCCGGGCCCTTGCCCGCCGCACCTGAGGAGGCCCCTTCGTGCTGATGCCCGTACTTGCTGAAAATCCCATGTCCCATGTCGCCTCCCACAAGATCGGCACTTTGGCCGGCTTTGAGGTGTCAAACCACCACCTGCTCACACTGGTGGCCGCGCTTGTCACCTTCGTGGTGTTCGTGCTGGTGGCAGCCAAGGTGGAGTCCCGCCCCGAGCAGGGCGCGGCCGGCTATGTGACGCGCGGCGCTTTCGGGCAGTTCTTTGAGGTTTTGTGCGAATTCATCCGTGAAAAAGTGGCCCGTCCCGCTTTGGGTGATTTGACCGACAAATACATCTATTACATCTGGTCGGTGTTCTTTTTCGTACTCATCGCCAATCTGCTTGGCATGGTGCCGTTTGGCGCCATTGCGGCGCTGGTGACCGGTGACGAGCATCTGGCCCACTGGGGCGGCACCGCCACCGCCAATTTGATGGTGACCGGCGCCATGGCGCTGCTTTCGCTCATCGCCATCATCGGCATCGGCATCCGCGAAAACGGCGGAAAATACTTCGCCCACTTTGCCCCCATCCCGATTTGGTTGGTGATGAAGGGCGGCAAGGCGGCCATGCTGCCGTTGGCGTTGTTCCTGGTCGTGCTGGAACTCATGGGTGTGGTGATCAAGAGCGTCATCTTGGCCGTTCGTTTGTTCGGCAACATCGCCGCCGGCCACTTGGTGATTGCGGCCGTCTTGGGCATGATCATCGCCAGCAAGACGCTGGTCAGCGGCGTGGCCTTGGGCAGCGGCGTGGTGCTGGCCCTGACCGCGCTTAATTTCCTGGAATTGTTCGTGGCTTTCCTGCAAGCCTTCATCTTCACTTTCTTGACTGTGTTGTTCATCGCCGCCGGTGCCGTGCACCACCACGATGACCATGCAGCGGGGCACGCCGAAGGCGCGCACCATTGACCGCACACGGGAGAGGTGGGCTGCCCGTCCCCAACAAGCCTGCCAATTCATCATTTCCCCCCCTTTTTGGAGTCACGCTATGGAAGGTCTCATTCAAGTTGGTATCGGTCTTGGTTTTGGTCTCACCGTGCTGGGCGCGGGCCTTGGCATCGGCAACATCGGCAACGGCGCCGTGCAGGGCATCGCCCGCCAGCCGGAAGCCGCCGGTCCGATCGGCACCAACATGATCATCGCCGCCGCGCTGATCGAAGGTTTGGCCGTGATTTCGATGGGCCTGTTGGCCTTCGTCGTCAAATGAACATTTGATGCCATGTCCCTCCCGGCCGCCGACAGGCGACCGGCAGGTTTTGTTCCCTTTTTGTCCGTTCCTTTTTTCGCGAGAGCCCCGCCCATGCGCCGCTTTTTCCGCAGTCTCTGCCTGACTTCCGCCTTGGCCCTGCCTTTTTCCGCCGTCATGGCGCAGGAAGCGGCGCCCGCCCACCCCACCACCGATGCCGCGCATGTTGAAGCGCCCGCCACGGGCCATGGCGCGGTGGTTGCCGGCCACGACCACGAGGAAGAAAAGCCCGAGTTGCTCAAGGCCAATCCCGGCCTGTTCATCTGGCAGATCATCCTGTTTGTGGTGTTCTTCGGCGCCGCCTCCATCTTTGTCTGGCCCAAGATTCTGGGCGGGCTCAAGGGGCGCGAAGCCAAACTCCTGGGCGACCTGCAGGCCGCCGAAAACGGCGCCAAGGAAGCCGCCGCCAAGCTGACCCAGCTCAACCAGCAACTCGCCGACGCCCAGAAGCAGGCGCAAAAGGTGGTGGACGAAGCCCGTCTGGCCGCCGGCAAAGTGGCCGCCGAAGTCAAGGCTTCCGCCGAGCGCGAAATCACCGAGCTCAAGACCCGCGCCACCGCCGATATCCAATCCGCCAAGGAGCAGGCCGTGGCCGAAATCGGCGCCCAGGTGGCCGATCTGGCCACCGCGGTGGCCGGCAAGATCCTGGCCCGCGAAGTGTCGGTGGCCGACCAGCAGGCGCTGGTGGCTTCGGCTCTGGCCCAGTTGTCGGCCAAGAACTGAATTTTGCGCTTTGCGAATCCTTTTTGCTCCGTTCCCATTTTTTTTCGCCCATGTCCAAATTCAACCCCTCCGCACTCGGCAATGTCTACGCCAAGGCCCTGATCGCATTGGCCGGCGAGCAAAGCCAGCTTGAGACGGTCGCGCAAGAAGCCTCCGCCCTTGAGCAGGTCGTTGCCGACAGCGCCGATTTGCGCAACCTGTTCGCCAACCCGGCGCTGGCCAAAGCCAACCGCGAAGCCGCCATGCGCCGCATTTTCGAGGCGCAGGTCTCGCCCTTGATGCTGCGTTTCCTGCTGGTGGTTTCCGAGCACGGCCGCTTGGGGCAATTGGGCGAAATCTTGGCTTCGGTCCAGCGGCAACTGGCGCATCTGCGCGGCGAAATCGATGTGCTGGCCACCGTGCCCGCCGCTTTGGACGCCTCTGCCACCGCCGCGCTGCAGGTTCAAATCGCCGCAGCCCTTGGCAAAAAGGTCAATTTGACCTGCAACACCGACGCCGGCATCCTGGGCGGCATGACCTTGCGCGTGGGTGACCAGTTGATCGACGCCTCGGTCGTCACCCGTTTGCGCAAAATGCGCGCCGAATTGACCCGCGTGGCCAACAACCACGCCAAGGCCGCTGCGGTTTGATCGTTTCACGCATCAGGCGGTTCCTTCCCTTATTCCCCAACCCCCGGCCCCTGGCCCAACCCATTCCCTCACCATGAAGATCAACACCAACGAAATCGCTTCCCTGATCAAGCAGGAAATCGCCAACTTCGGCGCCACCCTCGATGTGTCGCAAGTCGGCACCGTGGTGGAAGTCGGCGACGGCATCGCCCGCATCCATGGCCTGTCCAAGTGCATGGCCGGCGAAATGCTCGAGTTCGCCGCCACCGACGGCTCGACCATCCTGGGCCAGGCGATGAACCTGGAGCAGGACATCGTCGGCGCCATCATCTTCGGCGACTACCTCAAGGTGCGCGAAGGTTCCAGCGTCAAATCCACCGGCAACCTGCTGGAAGTGCCCACCGGCGAAGGCCTGCTCGGCCGCGTGGTCAAC
>CAZVNU010000089.1:8070-8425 GCA_964628335.1 uncultured Phycisphaeraceae bacterium | reverse complement strand
CACCCGCGCTCCATCACCCGCCAGCCCTGCGGCATCTAGAAAAAGTGTTTGATGGACACTATTGATAGTGTAAACTAGACACAAGACACTTCCGGAGCCTCCCATGCCCTTCACCTACGCCTACGCCCGCCCCGCCCTGACCGTGGACGCCGTCGTCTTCGGCTTGGACGACGAAAATCTCAAGATCCTGCTGATCCGCCGCGCGCTGGAGCCGTTCAAGGGCAAGTGGGCCCTGCCCGGCGGCTTCGTGCATGTCGGCGAATCCCCCGAAACGGCGGTGGCCCGCGAACTCGCCGAAGAAACCGGCCTGGCCCCCCGCGTGCTCACCCAAATCGGCGCCTACGGCGACCCGGGC
>CAZVNU010000089.1:0-8060 GCA_964628335.1 uncultured Phycisphaeraceae bacterium | reverse complement strand
ACGGTGGCCTTCTTTGCCCTGGTCCGCCTGGGCGCGCAGAAGGTCGCCGCCGCCACCGACGCCGCCGAAGCTGCGTGGTTCTCCTTGGATGAACTGCCCGCCCTGGCCTTCGACCACGCCAAAATCGTGGACGACGCCCTGGCCCGCTTGCGCTTCGACATCAAGAACCGCCCCCTGGCCTTCGAGCTCCTGCCCGAGAAATTCCCGTTGCGAGCCCTGCAAACCCTGCACGAGCAGGTGCTGGGCGCCCCCCTCGACAAGCGCAATTTCCGCCGCTCGGTGCTGGACTCGGGGTTGCTGGTGGAGTTGGAGGAATGGGAGACCGATGTCCAGCACCGCGCGGCACGGCTGCACAAGTTCGACCGGGCGGCGTGGCGGAAGATTGAGAGGGAGGGTGGGACGGTGGGATTGTGAGGGGGAGCGCGAGGCTCTGACCTCACAAAGGGATGAAGAATGCCACTGTATTCGCCCCCCAACTCATTTGTAGAAATTCTTGTTAAAACTGGCACATACTTGGTCAATCTACGACTTTTTTTGAAATTGCTCATTCACTCTTTTCCGAAAGACATCAGCCATGGCTCACCTCACCCGCTACCCCATCTTCACTCACTTGCGCGCCGAGCCCAACCAGTACATCCTCCATTTTTCAGCCGGGAAACTTGTTCGCGAAGGGCAGGGGGCAGCCTATTGGTTCCGCCCGCTATCCGCCGCCGTGGCGCAAGTGCCGGTGGATGACTGCACCGCTACCTTCTTGCTGGCCGAGCGCAGCGCCGACTTCCAGGAAGTCTCGGTTCAATGCACCGTGGTGTACCGCTTCGAGGATCCCCGCTTGGCTGCTGGCCGTATCAACTTCAGTCTGTCGCTGGTAACTGGCAATTGGGCTGAGGATCCGCTCGACCGTGCCGCCTCGCTATGGAACCAGCGCGCCCGCCCCGCCGTACGCGCCTATCTGGCCACAGTACCGGTGGCTGAAGCCATCCGTACCGGCCCGGCCGTGCTGGGCCATGCGCTGGGCGAAGCCTTGGGCAAGGACACCGAGCTGTCTGCCATGGGCCTGCGCTTGGTCAGCGTGCAGGTGGATCAGGTGATCGCCACGCCGGAAGTACGCAAAGCCCTGGAAACGCCGACCCGCGAAGCCATCCAACAAAAGGCCGATGAAGCAGTGTTCGAACGCCGCGCATTGGCGGTGGAAAAGGAACGCGCTATCAAGCAAAACGAACTTTCGACCCAGATCGAACTGGCGCGCCGGCAGGATGACCTGATCCGTCAGCAGGGCAGCAACAAGTTGCGCGAAGTCGAGAGCATCGCCGCCGCCGAAAAGGCCAAGCTGGAGGCTGACTTGGCCCGGTCGCAACTGGCCGCGGAAAACGCGGCCCGCGACCTGAAACTCAAGACCGAAGCCGAGGCTGGCGCGCAGAAGACCATCACGGAAACTAAGGCCGCCAACCAGCGCGTGCTGATGGAGACCGAGGCAATCAGCAAGCGCACGATGGGCGAAGCCGAGGCGACCGCGCAAAAATCGCTGGCCGATGCACAGGCAACCCACACGCGTTTGGTCGGCGAAGCCGAAGCCGGCGCCCGCCGCGCGCTGCTCGAAGCCGAAACAGATGCCGAAATCCGCGGATTGGCTGCGTGGAAGGATATGCCACCGGAAGTGGTCACCGCCTTGGGCGTCAAGGCACTGGGCGAGAAGATCACCAAAATTGGAGATGTCCACCTAACACCCGATTTGGTCGGCGACTGGTTGGGAAAGTTGCTTAAAGGCAAGGCCGACGCCGTGACCCAAGTGGCGAAAATTGTGGGCAAGGAAGGTGGCCACGCGTGAGTTCCAACCCCCTGATGGCCCTGCCGCGGGTGGTGTTGGTGACCCGGCCCACGCTGCTGGAATCCCTGGTGGACCGCTATGGCACACGCGGCCAGGTTGAGTTCATCTTGCGCCAACGCGACCAAAAACTGGGCGATCTGGAAGCAGCCAGTGACAAGCAGGCCGCCGCCTTGGCGCAAGTATCTGCGGGCTTGCCGCCCAACCAGCGGCGCACCCACATTGAGCGAGAAGACCTGCCGCAATTCCTGTTTGGCCCCGACGATTTGATCGTGGTGGTGGGGCAGGACGGTTTGGTGGCCAATGTCGCCAAATACTTGTGCGGTCAGAAAGTGCTGGGAGTCAATCCCGACCCGGCCGCCTACGACGGCGTGTTGTGCCGCCTGCGTCCGGCGCAGGCGCAGGCAGCCATCCGATGGGCCGGCTTGACCCAAGACGCAACCGATACTGTTTTTGGCGTGCAGTCACGCACCATGGCCGTGGCTGAGCGCGACGACGGCTTGCGATTGCTTGCCTTGAACGAAGTGTTCGTCGGTCACCGCAGCCACCAGTCCGCGCGCTACCGATTACAGGCAGGCACCCGCCAAGAGCGCCAAAGTTCTTCCGGGCTTATTTGTGCCACCGGCACCGGCGCCACCGGCTGGGCGCGCTCCATTACCTCCCAGAGAGGCATGGGCGATAAGTTACCGACCCCGACCCAGGGCCAGTTGGCATGGTTCGTACGCGAGCCGTTTCCATCGGTCAGCACCGGCACAACTTTGGATCATGGCATGGTTGCCGACGGTGAAGTGCTGGAGATCATTTCGGAAATGGGCGAGGGCGGCACGATTTTCGCAGACGGCATCGAACAGGATCCGGTGGAATTTTTGGGGCCGCAGAAGGTGCGGATTTCGGTGGCCTCAGAACGACTGGAATTGGTGGTGCCGAAGGAGGGAGCGCAAGTTGCGCCTTCGCTGCGGATAGAGAAAAAGGCATTCCCGCTGGCGGCGCATGCGCGGTTGGATCGAGTGGCATCGGAAAAGGTGGATGGCAACCGATGAGCCGTGAATTCCGCCGCCCCGGCTGCCGCCTCTCCCCCCGCGACGCCCTCGTCCTTGTCGCCGCCACCCTCCTGTATTTCCTTGCAAACCGCTTCCTGCCAAACTTCGCCTGGCTAATCCCCTTCGTCGTCGCCCACTTCTTTTTCTTCTGCAACATACTGCGCCCCGGCACGCGGCTGGAACTTGCCTGGGCCGGATGGTTCGTGGCGCAAATCGTCGGCTGGGCCATCTGGAAAGACGAGCCAGCCCTTCTGTCAACGCGCCTTCTCCAAAGCCCGGTCACACTCGCCATCACGTTCCTTGCCCTGCGCAGCCCAGACTATCACGGAGTCTTCTGGCGGAAAATCAACCCCGACTGGCAGGATCGTCCCGCCTGAACGCTTGCGCCCGGGACCGCGGGCGTACACGCCCGCAAGAAAACAAGAATGCGGCCGCGCCGAAGGCGCAACTAAAGGGAAACCATGAACACCCCACTTTCACGCGCACGCCAATCCCTCGAAGGACTCTCAGTCGGTGATTCCTTTGGCGAACAATTTTTTTCAATCATGCGGGACGAATGGCGCCCGCGCCGTCTTCTGCCACCGCCGATCTGGAATTGGACGGATGACACGGCCATGGCCCTGTCCATCGTTGAAGCACTGACGGACCACGGCGACATCGCCCCGGACGACCTTGCGCACCGCTATGCGCGGCGATACGCCCACGAACCCAACCGCGGCTATGGATCCGGCGCCCACCGCATTTTGGAAGCCCTGTGCGCCGGCATGCATTGGAAAGAAGCATCCATGCTCCCGTTCCGCGGGCAAGGCTCGATGGGAAACGGCGGAGCCATGCGCGCCGGCCCGATAGGCGCCTATTTCGCCGATAACCCGCAAGAAGTCGTGCGCCAAGCGATGGCTTCTGCCTTGCCCACGCACGGCCATCCGGAAGGTCAAGCAGGCGCCGTGGCCGTGGCCATTGCGGCCAGCGCAGTTTGGAGGAAGCGAAATCCTCGCGCACATGAAGAAATCCCGCTTGGACTGCTCGGCATGGTGTGGGATGAACTGATGCGCTGGACTCCCCCAGGACCAACACACGATCGATTGGAACAACTCTGGAAATTCAAAGATGCCCCCATTGAAGAAGCAGCCGAAGCGCTGGGCGACGGAACATCCATGACCAGCGCCGATACGGTCCCATTAAGTCTGCTGATCGCCCTGCGCCATCCCTTCGACTTCGAGGAGGCAATGTGGGAGAGCGTTGCCATCATGGGCGACATTGATACGCGCGCAGCCATCGTTGGATCCATTGTGGGATTGACCGCGGAAATTCCACCGGCGTTTCTGGCGGCGCGGGAAGCTCTGCCTGACGCCGCTGCACGAAAAAACAATTGCGCCTAGCGCGGCCCTTCAGGCCGCCCCTCCCCCATCTCTCCACCCAGGCCTCCGGCCTGGGCTAAGGTAGAAGCGGCCCGTTGGGCCTCAACAAACCACCTCGCCCATTCCCATGCCATCCCCCCTCCAAGCCTTCCTCCTCGGTACCGCCTTGGGCGACTCCATCGGCCTTCCCTTCGAAGGCCTATCGCCCACCCGCATCGCCAAGAGAACAGGAACCAAGCCGCTGGCGCAAAGCCTGGTCTTCGGCCGCGGCATGGTGAGCGACGACACTGACCATGCCGCCATGGCCTTGCAGGCCTTGCGCGTCTCCGGCGGCGATGCGGAGGCGTTCACGCGCATCCTGGGGCGCAAGTTGCGCTGGTGGTTCGCCGCGCTGCCGCCGGGCGTCGGATTGGCCACCGCGCGAGCCTGCCTCAAACTTTGGATCGGTGTCCGCACCACGCGCTCCGGCATCGCCTCGGCCGGCAACGGGCCGTGCATGCGGGCGGGCGTGTTGGGCATCGCGCTCGCGCATGACCCGGCCGCGCGCATTCGCTTCACGGACGCTGCCACCCGCATCACCCACACCGACGCGCGCGCCTTGGCCGCCGCCCGCGTGGTGGCGGAAGCGGCGGCGGAAGCAACCAAGGGTCCGCAAGACGCAGCGACCTTGGCGCAGCGGCTGGCGCAAACCACCGACTGCCCCATCCTGCGCCCACTGCTCGACGCACTCACCGCCGCCGTACGCCGCGGCGATTCACCTGCCGACTTTGCCAAGACGCAAGGATGGACGAAAGGCGTCTCCGGCTATGCGCCGCACACCGTGGCCGCCGCGCTGGCCTGCTGGCTGCTCGCAGGACCAGACCCGCGCCAAGTCATCACGGCGGCGGTGCGGCTGGGCGGCGACACCGACTCCGTCGCGGCCATCGCCGGCGGCCTCGCTTGCGCCGCGTCGCCGAAAACGCTGCCCGCCGATTGGCTGGCCACCCTCACCGATTTCCCGCGATCCAGCGCTTGGCTTCTGCGTTTGGGAAACCGGACACAGGGCGAAGAACCGTTAGCCTGGTGGCTGGTCCTGCCGCGCAATTTGGCGCAACTCGCCGTCGTCTTGGCACACGGATTCATGCGGATTTTCTGATCACGGGCTACCACCGCAAGCCAAGCATCAACCCCTTCACGCCACAGTGATCCAGCCCACCGCGTTCTCTGGACACCCCACGGAAAACGCGCGCCGAAGGTTCGGCGCGCGTTGTTTTGATCAAAAAATGGAAAAGACCTGATGGACAACGCCGCATACGCGCCAGCCATCAGGTCTTTGGTTTTCGTGCGCGCAACGGGTCGGCTAAAGCCGACCCTCCTTACCCTTCCAGCGCCGTCAACGCCTCTTCAATCGTGAAGCGGTTTTCATACAGCGATTTGCCAATGATGGCGCCGGCCACCGGCAACTTGCGCAATTGCGCCAAATGCCCGAGGGTGCCAACGCCGCCCGATGCCACCACCGGCACATCGGTGGCGTTGCACATGGCCAAGGTGGCTTCCAAATTCGGGCCGGCCAAGGTGCCGTCGGTGGCAATGTCGGTGTAGATGATGGCGGCCAACGGCCAACCCTTGACCTTGGCGGCCAGATCGGTGGCCAAGGTGCCGGTGGTTTCTTCCCAACCGGAAACGGCGACTTTGCCGTCGTGGGCATCCAGACCCAGCACCAATTTCTGGGCATAGGCGAAGTTCTTGGCCAAGGCTTCAAACCAGGCCCAATTGCGCAAGGCGGCGGTGCCGATGATGGCGCGGGTGACGCCGGCGGCCAGCAATTGATCCACCGCCTCGGTGGAGCGCACGCCGCCGCCGACCTCCACCTTGAGTTTGGTTTCGCGGCAAATGGCGCGGATCACTTCCAAATGTTCGACCTTGCCGCTTTTGGCACCATCCAAATCCACCACATGCAACCAAGTGGCGCCGGCCGCCTCAAACACTTTGGCCTGCGCCACCGGGTCGGAACCGTAGGTGGTTTCCTGCGCATAGTCGCCTTTGTACAGGCGCACCACTTTGCCGCCGCGCAGATCAATGGCGGGGAACAGGAACTGGGTGTCGGAAACGAGGGATGCGGTGTGATTCATCATGGGGCGGGGATTGTAGGTACTTAAACGCCGTTTTGGCGCCGCCCCCTACACTTCACCCCATGCCCCAAGACCCCGCCGACCTCTTGCTTGCCTACCTCGACACCCTGCCCTATCCACCGTATCCGGTGCAGGAACAGGCCATTGAAGCCTGGTTCACCGGCGAAGCCGTCGGCGCCAAGGGCGGCATCTTGCTATCGGCCCCCACCGGCACCGGCAAAACCCTGGTGGCCGAGGCGGCCTGCTTCGAGGCTTTGCAAACCGGCCGGCGCTGCTACTACACCACACCGTTGATCGCCCTGACCGAACAGAAATTCACCGAATTGCAGGACAAGGCCCAAGCGTGGGGCTTCCCGCGCGAGTTTGTCGGCCTAGTGACCGGCAACCGCAGTGTGAATCCGCATGCGCGGGTGCTGGTGGTGGTGGCGGAAATTTTGCTCAACCGCCTGCTGCACCAGGGGCAGGAAGACGACTTCAACACCACCGAATCGGTGGTGATGGATGAATTCCATTGGTTCAGCGAGCCTGACCGCGGCATGGTGTGGGAATTGTCGCTCACCTTGCTGCCACCCCATGTCCGCGTGATGCTGCTGTCGGCCACCGTCGGCAACGCCTACCCATTCTGCGCCTGGCTGCGCACCGCCCACGACCGCGACATCGCCTTGGTGCAAACCAGCGAGCGGCGGGTGCCATTGACCTTCAACTGGGTGAATGATCTGTATCTGCCCGAATTGCTCACCGACATGGCCAAAGGCACGCTGGAAGGCAACGACACCACCGCCCGCACCCCGGCCTTGGTATTTTGCTTCGACCGCGAAGCCTGCTGGGACACCGCCGAAGAATTGCGCGGCAAGGACCTGCTCAAGGACGGCCAGTTCGAAGAACTCGCCAAGCGGCTGGAGGATGTGGATTTCTCCAAGGGCATCGGCCCCAAGATGAAGCGCCTTTTGCAGCGCGGCGTGGGCGTGCACCATGCCGGCTTGCTCCCGCACTGGAAGAAATTGGTGGAGGACCTGTTCCAGGACAAACTGCTCTCCGTCTGCGTCTGCACCGAAACCCTGGCCGCCGGCATGAACCTGCCGGCCCGCAGCGTGGTGCTGACCTCGCTGGTCAAAGGCCCGCCGACCAAGCGCAAATTGATTGATCCCAGCAGCGCCCACCAGATGTTCGGACGGGCCGGGCGACCGCAGTTCGACACCCAGGGATTCGTTTATGCCGTGGCCCATGCCGATGATGTGGACATTGCCCGCCATGCCGAAAAAGTGGCGCAAATTCCCGAAAGCGACAAAGATCCGGTGATGATGAAAAAGCGCAAAGCGCTGATCAAAAAAGCGCCCAAGCGGCGCGAAGGCTTCGTCTATTGGAACGAGGCGCAATTCAAAAAACTGCAGGAAGCCGAACCCGCCAAATTGGAAAGCAAAGGCCGCCTGCCCTGGCGCCTGCTCGCCTACTTGCTCGACGCCTCGCCCGATGTCTCGCTGCTGAAAACCACCGTCAAAAAACGCCTGATGCCCGAACACCTCCTGCGCGCCGCGCAGGAAGATCTGACCAAGATGCTGACCACCCTGCACGAGGGCGGCTATGTGGTGCTGGAACCGGCGCCACCCCTGGGAGCGCGAGGCTCCGCCCTCGCAACGGATGAAACCAAGGCCGACCCCACGACGGAAGCCCCCCTGCCGGCCTTCACCTTCGGTACTGGAATCGCCGCGCCCAAGAAAGTTGAGCCTTC
>CAZVNU010000088.1:0-8444 GCA_964628335.1 uncultured Phycisphaeraceae bacterium | reverse complement strand
GACGGTCGGGGTTCCTTTTCAAAGGGATGACGCGCGTGACCCGCCAGCCCTGGCTTGCGCTCGGGGCGCGCGAGCGCAAAGACATTGCGGCTTAGAATCACCCCATGAACGCCCCCGACTTCGCCCTCCCCGACCAAACCAACACCTTGCGCTCCCTGGCCGATGCCAAGGGCCGCTACCTGGTGCTGTTCTTCTACCCCCGCGACTCGACCCCCGGTTGCACGGTGGAGGCCGGCGACTTTCAGCGCCTGCTGATTGAGTTCAAAAAGAAGAACGCCCTGGTTTACGGCATTTCGCAAGGCAAGGTCAAAGGCAAGGAAAAATTCGCCTGCGCTTTGGGCCTGACCTATCCGATGCTGGCCGATGAGGACAAGGAAGTGTGCAAAGCCTTCGGCATTTGGAAGCCCAAGAAATTCATGGGCCGGGAATTCCTGGGCATCGTGCGTTCGACCTTTTTGATCGGGCCGGACGGCAAGGTCATCAAGCACTGGGACAAGGTGAGTGTGAAGGGGCATGCGGAAGAGGTGTTGGCCGAGATCCCATGATTCGGGTGCCACGGACAGCGCAACTGCGAAGCAGTGAAGTCGTCCGTGGTTGACGCAGTTTGTTTCAGCGCGCACGGACGACTTCGCTTCGCTCCGCTGTCCGTGGCACCCCGATCACTTTTTCAAACCCTTCTCAAATTCCAGCAACCACGCCTTGTTCTCAAGCCCGGCCGAGAATCCGCCCAGGCCGCCGTCCTTGGAAATGACGCGGTGGCAGGGGGTGACGATCAGCAGCGGGTTGGCGCCGCAGGCGGTGCCGATGGCGCGCGGGCTTTCGCAGGACACTTTCTTGGCCACGCTCGCGTAGGAGCGGGTCTTGCCATAGGGAATGCGGCGCAATTCCTTCCACACATCCAGCTGAAAGTCGGTGCCTTTGCCACCCAGCGGCAAGTCGAAGTCGGTGCGCTTGCCGGCGAAATATTCCATCAGTTGCGCTTCCGCTTTGGCGGCCAGGGTGTCGGGCTGGGCGCGCACCCGCTCGCCCACCGTTCTAAGCACGATGGAGGTGACGGCGGTTTTGGAGCAGGTGATGCACAGATTGCCGATGGGTGTGGTCAGGATGGCGTAGGTCATGGGGGGAAGTGTCCCATTAAATATCCGTTTCCGCACTCGATCCGCTTGGCGGGGCCAGCGCCTCTTCTTTGGCCGCCGGTGGATGCACCGGGTTTTCGCGCCAGCGGCCGAAGAACAGCACGCCAAAGCCCAGCGCCACCACCGCCGCCGAGCCGGTGAAGACCGCGGGATAACCCAAGGTTTCGGCCACCCGGCCGAAGATCAGATTGCCGACCAACACGCCGCCGCCGACCGCCAGCATGGTGTACAGCGCCTGCACGCTGTTGCGGCAGGTGGGGGTGGCCATGCGGTTGAGCAGGATCGGCGGCACCACGTAGATGCCGACGATGACCGGCCCGTGCAGCAGGCTTTTGAGGCCGATGCCCGCCCACAAGGGCGCGCGGCCGGCCAGGGAATCGGCGGTCAGGCCGGTGGCCGCGCACCAGGGCGCCACCAGCGATGGCGCCAAGGCGAACGCCATGTAGCGCGCGGCCTGCAACGCCACCGCCCATAGCAGGATGTTGCGCGCGCCGAAGCGGTCGATCAGCCAGGGTGCCAGCAGCATGGGCGCCAATTCCAGCACCACATCCAGGGCCGGCACCCAACTGACCCATTCTTCCGGCAGGCCGTACGCATCGGTGAGCAGGCGGGGTTGGTAACTGAAATAGGCCACCGTGCCCAATTGCACCAGCGCCATGCCGATGAACAGCGGCCAGGCGCCAAAGCGCGCGATTTGCGCCACCGCTTCGGTGGTCGGCAGGCCCTTGCCCTCGCGCTTGGGCAATTCCGCCGGCGGCAGGGCCAAGGTGTTGAGCACCGCGATCAGGGCGCAGGCGGCGCCGACCGCCATGGGAATCCACACCGGCAGGTGGCCGCCATGATGGGTCTGCCAAGCGGCGGCCGAGCCGAGCGCCAGCAGCGGCACCAGATAACCCAGCGAACCAAACACCCGCACCGAGGCGTAAGGCGCCGGTTTTTCGCCGCGCGCCTCCAGGCTGTGGGCCTGGGTGAAATACAGGCCGTCCTGCAAGGTGCCCTGCGGTCGCACCGCAAAGGTGTACAGGATGTAGCCCAGCGCCGGAATCAGCATCCACCACGACGCATGGTCGCCGTGGTGGATGTGGCCAAACCAGGCCAGGACGGCGCAGCCGATGCCGCACAACACGAAACTGGCGGCCAGCAATGAGCGGACGCGCACCTTGGTGTCGGCCAGGTAGGCCATGAACACCGGCGCCAGCACGATGGCCAGGCCGTTGATGGCCAGAATCAACCCTTTGATGCCCTGGCGTTTGCCCAATTGCTGATCCAGCAGCACCGGAATATAGACTCCCACCGCCGACAACAGCATGTAGGTCAAAAAAAATTGGCTGCGAAGGGCGCGCATGAAGGGTGGAAGTTTAAGGCGGACTAAATATATAAACACTATCTAGTAAGTATCTATATAGACTATCTATAAAATCTAGCCATAAGAGCCAAAAATATATAAACACTATCTAGTAACTATCTATATACTGTTTATATATGCGTCTCCCTGAAAAATCTCCCGAACTTAAAGAAACTTTGGCCGCCATCACTCCGGAAATCGCTAAATGGGCCATGGAGCACATGATGCAAGGGGAGGGTGTCGAGGAGAAGGACTACTGGCATTGGGATGATCTCAAATATCGGGCTCCTCCGCCCGGATTACCCACGCGCCAAGCATGGTGGGCTGCATTGCAGTGGCAGCGCTTGGTCGCATCCAGGCTGCTCAAAGGTTTGGTGGATAAAAGCGGCACCGAGTGGCGGGCGGTGGTGACTTCCGCAATCCAGGTGCAATTGTCTTGGCTTGACCGGCAAATGGCCATCCGGGTGATGACCGACAAGCCAGACGCCCTGTCCGCAGCATCCCGCGACCAGTATGTGGTGGAATATCTGACGCAGGAGGCGTGGGCGTCTTCTTTCATCGAGGGCGCCGCCGCCACCCGCGAGCAAGCCCGCGAGATGGTGGAGAAAAAACGCGTTCCCCGCAACAACGGCGAGCGCATGGTGCTCAACAACTACCGTGCGCTGGGCCAGGTTCGGTTGTGGAAGGACCAGCCGCTCACCCCCGAGATGGTGTTGCGGTTGCAGGCGCAATTGGTCGAAGAGACCGACATCAAGCCGGAGGATGTCGGGAAATTGCGCCTGCGACAGGTGGTGGTGGCAACGCCTGAAAATGATGTTTTGCATGAGCCGCCCTCTTTTGAGGAATTGCCGCGCCGCCTGAAGGCATTGTGCGAATTCGCCAATGCGGAGGATGTGCTGCATCCGATCGTGCGCGCGATCGCGCTGCATTTCATGCTGGCTTACGACCATCCGTTCGGCGACGGCAACGGCCGCACGGCCCGGGCGCTTTTTTACTGGTCCATGTTGAGGTCCGGGTACGCCTTGGTGGAATTCATGCCCATTTCCGATGTCATCCGCCGGGCGCACGCGCAATATGGCAGGGCTTTTTTACGGGTGGAGACCGACAACCAGGATTTCACCCATTTCCTGGCCTACCACTTGGATATTCTGGCGAAAGCCAACCAGCAGTTCGCATCGCATGTGGCGGATCGGCGCGCGCGCGAAAGCGCGTGGTCGCAGGCGGCCAACCTGCCGGGCCTCAATCCGCGCCAGCAGGCGGCCATTCGCCGCATGTTGGCGGGGGAAACCAAGCACACTTCGTTTGAAGCGCACATGCGCGATTATGGCGTGACCTATGTGACGGCGCGCAAGGACCTGGATGCGCTTTTGAAGGATGGTTTCCTGGTGGAACGGGCCAAGGAAGGGCGCCGGCGGCTATTTGCCGCGGCGGATGATTTGGCTGAAAAATTGAAATGACCGGGAGGGCGGACTTTGGTCCGCCAAAACGCGCGCGGCGCGCGTTGGTTCGATTGATGCCATGCAGGCGATTTTGCGCTTCGCCAGGGTTGGCGGGTCAAAGTCCGCCCTCCCGGTTAATCTTCCCCCTTCCGCGCGCGCCCGTTGACGCCGCGCCGATGCCCCGGCCTTTCATGCCCGCATCGCTTCCCTTCGCGCCTCCTTTTCCAGGAACCTCCCCATGCCGATTTTCATTGAAATGCCCCGTTTGTCCGACACCATGGAAGAGGGCACCCTCATCAAGTGGAGTGCCAAGGTCGGCGACAAGGTGGCGGCCAGCAGCGTGATCGGCGATGTGGAAACCGACAAGGCGACCATGGAGTTGCAGGTGTTCGACGAAGGCACCATCGCCAAACTGCTGATCGAGGGCGGCTCGACGGTGCCGGTGGGCACCGTGATCGCCATTCTGGCCGTCGCCGGCGAAAGCATCGAAGACGCCGCCAAGGCCGCCCCGCCGGCCGCCGCCAGCGCACCGGTGGCCAAGCAGGAAGAAGCCGCCCCCGCCGCCGCGCCTGCCGCGGCCCCGGCAGCACCCGTCTCGCTCGACGACCTCAGGATTTCCCCCTTGGCCAAGAAGATCGCCGCCCAGCAGCAGGTGAACCTTGCCGGCGTGGAAGGTTCCGGCCCCGGCGGGCGCATCATCCGCCGCGATGTGCTCAAGGCTGCGCAGTCTGGCCCGGCCGCCGCCCCGGTGGCATTGGCCGCCATCGCGGCGCCCGCCGCCGTCAAGGCCGCCGCCCCGGCCCCGGTGGCCGCGCTCACCGGTACTTTGGAAACCAAGAGCATCCCGCTTTCCAACATGCGCAAGACCATCGCCAAGCGCTTGGTCGAGAGCAAGCAGAATGTGCCGCACTTCCAGGTGTCGGTCGCCGTGCGCATGGACGCCCTGATGACCACCCGCGCGCAGCTGGCTTCGCAGAACATCAAGTTCTCGGTCAACGACTTCATCACCCGCGCCATCGCCATCGCCACCAGCCGCCACCCGGCGGTGAACGCGTCGTGGAATGTCAACACCATCGAGCAGCACGGCACGGTGAATGTCGGCGTGGCCATCTCGCTGCCGGCCGAAAAGGGCGGCGGCCTGGTGGTCGCCACCATCAAGGACGCCCACACCAAGGGCGTGGCGCAGATTTCCAATGAAGTCAAAGCCCTGGCCGCCAAGGCCCGCGAAAAGGGCCTGACCCCGGAGGAAATGGGCGGGTCGACCATCACCCTCTCGAACCTGGGCATGCCGCAGTACGGCGTGGTGCAGTTCAACCCCATCGTCAACCTGCCCAACGCCGCCATCATCGGCGTGGGCGCCGCCCTGGAGCAGGCGGTGGTGGAGAACGGCAAACTGGTGATCGGCACCGTGATGAACACCACCTTGTCCGGCGACCATCGCGTGATCGATGGCGCCCAAGGCGCGGAATTCCTGGTGACGCTCAAGGGCTTGCTGGAGAATCCGGCGGCGCTCTTGGTGTGATGGAGGGTCGGCTTTGGCCGACCGGTTGGATGAACGAAAACCAAAGACCCAAGGGCCAACGGCAATCTGTCGCCAGTCCTTGGGTCTTTTTCATGTCGCAAGCGCAACTGGTCGGCTAAAGCCGACCCTCCCCTGGGTGCCCACATCGCGGCGCACGCCCTCGTCGTGGTTGCCGGGGATGAAAAAGATTTTGGTGCCGCGCGAGACTTGCTTGAGCAGGCGGTGCTCTTGGTGTGATGGAGGGTCGGCTTTGGCCGACCGGTTGGATGAACGAAAACCAAAGACCCAAGGGCCAACGGCAATCTGTCGCCAGTCCTTGGGTCTTTTTCATGTCGCAAGCGCAACTGGTCGGCTAAAGCCGACCCTCCCCTGGGTGAACGCGGCCAGCGGCCGCGTCTACCATGGCACCCCATGCAATCCCCGTCATTCCGGCACGATCGCCGTGAACCGCCAACGCGCCTCAAACTCGGCCACCGGCAGCACCTGCCAGCCGTTGATGGGGTCGCCGATTTCCACCTCGGTGTCGGTCACATCGAGCACGGCCACATAATGGTCCACCATCAGGTTGAATTTGACCACCGCGATGCACGGGGTTTTGCCGCGCAAACCCTGCGCGGACTTGAATGCTTCCGCCCGAAACACGGTGGGCGACCGGGTGTTCATGGCGGCGGACAAATCGCCGTAGGAGGAGCCGAAAAAAGCGTTGGCATGCGCCGCCAGCGCCAGCGAACTTTCATCGGCACTGGCCCCGCGCGCAAGCAGCACGGTGACGGCCGCCGCCGGACCGCAGGTGTAATCGGTGGTTTGCAGGCACACGCCATGGGGCGCGATGCGGGTTTCCAAATGGGACAGTTCGTGGTGGGCCAGGGCCGGCGCGATAAACGGGATCACCGAAAAATACACCACGAACAAACCCATGAAGGCCAGCACCGCCTTGCGCTCGCGCGGTTTGGGCAGACGAAAGGCCAGCGTCGAGAGCAGCACCGGAGCCACCAACGCCATGCCGACGAAGATCAGCCGGTCGAGCATGAACAGGCGGAAGGGATGGCTCAGCGCCAGCATCGGACTCCAGCGCGGCATCGAGACCAGCGCCACCACCGCCAGCGGCAGGGCGTAGCCCGCATGCCAAAGCCGTTTTTGGCCGGCCAGCCAACGGCCGGTGAACGCGCCCAGCACGGCCAGCGCGACCACACCCGATGTTTGCAGCACGGCGATCAGGATGGGATGCATGGGCAACTCAAAAGGGAATCAAAGTGAAGCGATGGGTGCGGTCCGCCGCGTCATGCGGCGGCCAGCATGTTTTCCGCCATTTTTTTCTCCGCGCCTTCCAATTTGGGCAGCGCGTCTTTGAGCAGCTGTTGTGCTTCGGCCTGCTGGTCAAGGTATTTTTGGCACAGCAATGCCAGCAGCAATTGGGTCTGCGCCCGGTCGGGCCGCTTGGGGTAATGCTTGAGCAACAGGCGGAAGGCCTGGGCCGATTCGGCGTGGGCGCCGTTTTTCATCAGCAAGGCGGCCAGGTCATGCTGGGTCTGTTCGGGCAATACTTGCTCGGGGTGGTCTTTGAGCAGCGCACCGTAGGCGGCGGCCGCCTCTTGCAATTGGGCGCGGGCGGCGAAATGGAAAATGCCTTCGCGCTGCGCTAGGACCCATGGCGGGAGGTTCAATTCGGTGTCGGTTGTTTGCTTGCCCCGCGCCCCGGCTTGCAACGGGGATGCGTCATGGCGCCAAACCGGTGCGCCGGCGGCCACCTGCTTGAAGGCTTGGCGGCGGCGCCAATGCTGGATCATGGCCAGCAAATCCCACTCGGTTTCGCGGGCCAGCAACTTGGTGGCCAGCAAGCCGGCGGCCACGGCGAAGCCCAGCGCAAAACCGCCGATGTGGGCGGCGTAGGCCACGCCCGCATCCGCCTGGTTGTGCGTGAGCAAAAAGAACACGCCGTCTTTGGCGAAATAAAACAGCAGCACCCACACGGCGGAGATCTCGAAGGTGCCGATGAAAAACAGCAGATACACGATCTGGATGCGCACCCGGGGGAACAGCACCAAAAACGCGCCGGAGACGGCGGAAATCGCCCCCGAGGCGCCCAGCATCGGGTTGGTGGGTCCGGTGGCCAGGTACAGACCGCCGGCCGCCGCCGCGCCGGCGGCGTAAAAGGCCAGGAAGCCGAACTTGCCGAAGCGGTCCTCCACCGCACCACCGAAAATCCACAGGAACAGCATGTTGCCGCCCAAGTGCCACATGTCGGCGTGCAGGAAGGCGGAAGAAAACAATTGCCACCACTGGAAGCCTTCACCCGCCGGCCACAGGTAATACTTGCACAAGGGATCGGTCGGCAGCAGTTCGGCCTGTTTGCTTGCCCCGAATGATCCGGCGAACACCAGCCCGTTGATCGCGATCAGCAGCATGGTGAGCCACGGGCTGGAGCGCAGGCGGCGGTTGTGGCGTAAAGGAAAAAGCATGCGGTGTGAAGCGGGATGCCGGGAAACTCGGAACTCAGAACTCGGAAGCGGGGCGGGCGCCGGGCTCGAAGGCCGGTGTGGTTTTTTTGGGCGCGGGTTGTTTGCCCGGCGTGGACTTGAACAAGCCGCGGATGGCATCGTTGGAGGCGATGACATACAAAGCGCCGACCGACACCACCACCAGCAGGCAGATGGCGAGAATCAGTTTGACGGTTTTGCCGGTTTTTTCACCGTCGCTGGGAGCGTAAATATCCACCTCGGGCACCAGCTCGCCCATCTCCTCCGCCATTTCACGCATGGCGGCCATCGCCACTTTGGATTCGGAGCGCGCCATTGCCTGGCCGGGTTTGGCCGGGGCCATCACGCCTGCGGGGACGGGGTCGGGCGCTTCACGGGTGTTGCGCGCATCCAACAGATAGGTCTGATGGCATTGGGCGCACTTCACCGTCGCGCCGGGGCGGGCGAATTTGGTTTTGACTTCGGCTTTGCAGTGCGGGCAGGTCAGCGCGAACATGGGGGGATCCTGAGGGCGAACAAATGAAC
>CAZVNU010000087.1:7975-8487 GCA_964628335.1 uncultured Phycisphaeraceae bacterium | reverse complement strand
GGCTGAAAAGCAGTTGCGCGACCTCGACAAAGGCGCACAGCGACAAGTCGAGGCCGTGGACACCAAGAAGAAGGAGCTCGTGGGGAACTACGCGAACAAGGGGAAAAATGGCACCCCAAGGGGAATGCTCCCGAAGTCAACGGCCATGATTTTTTTCCCCCTACAATCCCCGTATGCGCCACTTTTCACTTGCCTTGCTGCCGCTTCTGTTCTTGACCGCCTGCACTTGGCGGCCTTCCGCCGAGGTGACCGGCGTCCGTTTGGAGCAGACCGGCCCTGACGGTTCGCGGGTGGTGGCCACGGTGCGCTTGAAAAATGAAACCTCCACGCCCATGCCGATGGTGGCGATGCATTACCGGGTGCGGGTGGAAGGCGCACCCACCTTTGAAATCGACGATCAGCCGTTCAAAACGGTGCCCACCGTGGATGCCCAGGGCGGCGTGCAAACGGTGGAATTGCCGGCCGGTTTTGCCGGGGCGGCGTCGTTGGCGGGCAAAAAAATCACGCTCATC
>CAZVNU010000087.1:0-7965 GCA_964628335.1 uncultured Phycisphaeraceae bacterium | reverse complement strand
ATTCACCTTTCAACCCGACACCGATTGGCGCCGCCTGAAAACGGAGTTGGGCGTGCCTTTGCCCACCCGCGGGTTTGAGTTCGAGGGCGTGCTGGAGAATCCGCCCGCCACGCCCAAACAGCCCTGAATTCCGTCCGCCAGTCCACGCCCATGCATTCCATTTATTCAGAGCGCCGTTATTTGATCCCGTTCCGCGCCACTTTGCTGTCGCAGATTTTCACCGATGTGCTGGTGGTGGGGGCCGGGGTGGCCGGGGCGTCGGCGGCCTTGGCGGCGGTGGGGGCCAATCCCGAGGCCGAAGTGATCGTGGTGACCAAGGCCAAGGCCGAGGATTCCAACACGGCGTATGCCCAGGGCGGCATTGCGGCGGTGCTCGACAAGGAAGACAGCGTGGGCGACCATGTGCAGGACACCCTGATCGCCGGGGCCGATTTGTGCGACAGTGCGATGGTGCAAAAAGTGGTGGGCGAGGGGCCCCTGCGCTTGGCCGAACTGATCGCCGCCGGACTGCCGCTGGACCGCGACGCGGCCGGCGAATTGAAACTCGGGTTGGAGGGTGGCCACGGCCGCCCGCGCGTGGTGCATTCCGAGGGCGATGCCACCGGCAGGGCCTTGGCGCTCACGCTCAAACAGCAGTTGCTCAACCACAAGAACGGTGACAAGGGCCGCATCCGTCTGTTTGAGGATTGCTTTGCGCTGGATATCTTGACCGATGAAACCGGCGCCTGCCGCGGGCTGCTCACCCAGCATCCGCGCTTCGGCTTGCAGGTGATTTGGGCTTCGTCCGTGATTTTGGCCGGCGGCGGTTGCGGGCAGGTCTACCGCGAGAGCACCAACCCGGCGGTGGCCACCGGCGACTCCATTGCCATGGGCTGGCGGGCCGGGGCCGAGTTGGGGGATTTGGCCTTCGTGCAATTCCATCCGACCACTTTGTACATCGCCGGCGCCTCGCGCCAACTGATCACCGAGGCCGTGCGCGGCGAAGGCGCCCATCTGGTGGACAAGCGCGGCCACCGCTTCATGCCCGACTACGATCCGCGCGCCGATCTGGCCCCGCGCGACATCGTCTCGCGCAGCATTTTGCACCAGATGGTCAAGACCGATTCCACCCATGTCTATCTGGACATCACCCCGATCGGCGCCGAGAAATTCCGCAAGCGCTTCCCCGGTGTGGCCGCCATGCTGGAAAAATACGGCGTAGACCTGGCCAAGGGGAAAATTCCGGTCCATCCGTCCTGCCATTACATGATCGGCGGCTTGGTGACCGATTTGTCCGGCCGCACCAGCGTGCCCGGCCTCTTGGCCTGCGGCGAGGCGGCCTGCTCCGGTCTTCATGGCGCCAACCGCCTGGCCAGCAACAGCCTGCTGGAGGGCTTGGTGATGGGCCATGCCTGCGGTTTGGCCGCCATTGAACTCCTGGAAAAATCCGGCCCGCCAACATCCTTCAAATTGACCGCACAGGTGCCGGCCTCCGACAAGAGCGAGTTGGATCTGGCCGATGTGCGCAGCAGCCTGCGCAGCGTGATGTGGCGCCATGTGTCCATCGAGCGCGATGGCGCCCGATTGGAGGAAGTCGGCGAGATGTTCGACTTCTGGGGCCGCTACACCATGGACAAGATTTTCGACGGCCGCGACGGTTGGGAGGTGCAGAACCTGCTCACCGTGGGCGCCTTGATCACCCGCTCGGCCCGCTGGCGCCAGGAAAGCCGCGGCACCCACGCGCGGGTGGATTTTCCCGCAGTCAAGGCTGAATTGCGCGTGCATGACCTGTGGCAAAAAGATCGCGCGGAAGCGCAAACGCGGTCCGTGTTGGCATAAGGCATTCACTTCCTCCGCCAGCCATTCTCCTTCTCCAAGACCCTCTTCGCCCCGTCCCCGTCCAGCCACGCTTGGGCTTTTTCATCCCCTTTCAAATAGGCGTCCCAAAACGCGGTGCAGAGGGCCAGGATGGCGCGGTGGTGGTTTCTGTTTGTCGCCAGGCAGGGGGCTGTCGTTTCCTCTTGCATGGGCCGCCTAATTTTGGGAAAGTCTCCATCATCAACGCGTATCTCCCATCCTTTTCCGCCATCCCATTCAACCGCCCATGCCCACCCTGCCACCCGCCGTGCCGTCTTATTTGCTCGAAGATTTCACCGAACTTTCCGCCGAGGACAAAGCCGGCCTGCTGGCGCAAATCCACAGTGTGGATTGGCCCGAGGTGGAGCGTTTGACCAAGAGCCATGTGCTGGCCAAGCCGGCCTTTGAAGCGCCGGGTGAAATGCAGCCGCCGCCGTGGTTCCCCACCCTGCCGCAGACGGCGGCGCACTTGGCGCATTACGCCGTGGCGCGTGCCGAAGGCGAGCGGTTGCTGCGCGCGGGCCAAGTGGCGGCCTTCACCGTGGCCGGCGGCCAGGGCTCGCGCCTGGGGTGGGATGCGCCCAAGGGCACCTTCCCCGCCACGCCCATCCGCAAGGCGTCCCTGTTCCAATGCTTCGCCGAATACCTGCAAAAAGCGGCGCAAAAATACGGCAAAACGGTGCCGTGGTACATCATGACCAGCACGGTCAACCACGCCGCCACCTGCGCATTCTTTGAAGACAACCAGTATTTCGGCTTGGACCAAGCCGATGTGATGTTCTTCCCGCAAGCCATGATGCCGGCCTTTGACATGCAGACGGGCCGGGTGCTGATGGAATCGCCGGCGCAAATCGCACTCTCACCCAACGGTCACGGCGGATCGCTCAAAGCGATGTGGGACAGTGGTGCCATCGCCGACATGAAGACGCGCGGCGTCACGCAAATTTCCTATGTGCAGGTGGACAACCCGTTGCTCAAACTGGTCGATCCGCTGTTCATCGGCCTGCACGCGCTGGCCGGGGCGGAGATGAGTTCCAAGGCCTTGGCCAAAGCCTTCCCCAAAGAAAAAGTGGGCTTGCTGTGCCTGGCCAATGGCAAGATGCAGGTGATCGAATACTCCAACCTGCCCGACGCCCTGGCCGAAGCCCGCGATGCCGACGGCTCGCTCAAATTCAAGGCCGGCAGCATCGCCATGCACATGCTGCGGGTGGATTTCGTCGAGGGTTTGAACACCGCCAAAGGCGGCTTCTCGCTGCCGTGGAACCGGGCCGAAAAGAAGGTGGCTTACTTCGACCAGGCCAGCCAGAAGGATGTGAAACCGGAGAAGGTCAACGCCGTGAAACTGGAAACCTTCGTGTTCGACGCCCTGCCTTTCTGCAAGAAGTCCATCATTCTGGAAGTGGACCGCGACGAGGAATTCGGCCCGATCAAAAACGCCGACAGCCCGGCCGGCGCGGCGGTGATGGCCGATTCCCCGGCCTCGGCCACCCTGATGCAGACCGCCCGCGCGGCCCGTTGGCTGGAAGCCGCCGGCGTGGGGATTGCGCGCCAGGCCGACGGCAGCGTGGACGCGGTGATCGAACTGCCGCAGACCGTGGCGATTGAGCCCGGGGATTTGGCGGGAATGGAGTTGCCCAGGGCGATCGGGGCGGGGGAGAAGGTGTTGTTGGGGTAAAATTCCAAAGTTCCGGCTGTTTTCCGCTCTGCATGTCCAAAAAACTTCCATGAAAAAAATCCTCGTCACTGGCGGCGCCGGCTACATCGGATCCCACACCACCATCGCCCTCATCAAGGCCGGCTACCAGGTGGTGATTCTTGACAATCTTTCCAACGCCAATCCCAAGGTGCTGCCGCGCATCGCCGAGTTGGCCGGGCAGGCGCCCGAATTCGTGCAGGCGGATTTGCTCGACACCCCCGCGGTGGACGCGGTGTTTGCCAAGCACCAGCCGGATGCGGTCATCCATTTCGCCGCCTACAAGGCGGTGGGCGAGAGCGTTTCCAAGCCATTGGCTTATTACGACAACAACATCGTCGGCTCGGTGGAACTGGCCAAGACGATGAAGAGGCACGGCTGCAAGCGCATCGTGTTTTCCTCATCTTCGACCGTGTACGGCGACCAGCCGGTGATACCCATCACCGAAGACAAGACCGGCCGCCCCTCCAACCCCTACGGCTGGAGCAAATTCATGATGGAGCAGATTCTGCTCGATACCGCCAAGGCCGAGCAATGGCACTTGGCCAACTTGCGCTACTTCAACCCGGTGGGGGCGCACCCTTCCGGCATGATCGGCGAAGACCCTTCCGGGGTGCCGCAAAACCTGGTGCCGTTCGTGGCGCAGGTGGCGGTGGGCTTGCGCGACAAGGTGATGATTCATGGCGACGATTACCCCACCCCCGACGGCACCGGTGTGCGCGATTACATCCATGTCTGCGATCTGGCCGATGCCCATGTGGCGGCGCTCGAAACGATCTGGGAGCAGCCGCGCTCGCTCAATGTGAACATCGGCACCGGGCGGGGCTATTCGGTGAAGGAAGTCATCAAAACCTTCCGCCAGGTCTCCGGCAAAACCATCCCCGCCGTGGTCGGCCCGCGCCGCGGGGGCGATGTGCCCACCAGCGTGGGTGATCCGGCCATGGCCGCGCAGGTGCTGCATTGGGCGGCGAAATACGACCTCAAGGCCATGATCACCGATGCGTGGCGCTGGCAGCAGATGAACCCCAAGGGCTACAAGGATTGAGTGAAAGACAACATGAAAAACAGCAAGGCGCGCCAATCGGCGCGCCTTGTTGTTTTTCATATCAATGTGCCAGACTTAGAGTTCCCCCACGCCCTGCTTCATGCTGCGCACCTGCATCGGCAGGCCGAACAGGTCGATGAAGCCGCGCGCGGCGGTGATGTCGTAGCCGCTCATGGCGAACGAGGCCAGTTTGGTGTCGTACAGGCTCTGCTTGCTGTCGGCGCCCACCGCCATGGCGCGGCCCTTGTAGAGCTTGACGCGCACCTTGCCGGAGACGACCTTGTTGGCTTCATCCATGAAGGATTGCATGGCTTCGCGCAGCGGGTGGAACCACAAACCGTAGTAGGTGATTTCGCCGTACTTCAAGGCCATTTGCTGCTTGGTGTGGTACAGGTCGCGCTCCAGGCACAATTGCTCCAAAGCCTTGTGGGCTTCGTAGAGGATGGTGCCACCCGGGGTTTCGTACACGCCGCGGCTCTTCATGCCGACCAAGCGGTTCTCGGCCAACACCACCTGGCCCACGGCATGCTTGCCGCCGACGGTGTTCAAGGCGGCAATCAAATCGTGGCCGGCCATCTTCTTGCCGTTGACGGCGATGGGCACGCCGGCTTTGAATTCCACTTCCACATACTCGGCCTTGTTGGGGGCCTGCTCGACCGGCACCGAGATGCCCAAGCAGGCTTTCCAGTTGGGCTCGGCGTCGGGATGCTCGATTTCAGCGCCTTCGTTGGAGAGGTGCCAGAGGTTGCGGTCCTGCGAGTAGATTTTTTTCTTGCTGGCGGTGATCGGGATCTTGTGCTTTTTGGCGTAGTCGATGGCGGTTTCGCGGTCGGTCAGGCCGTCGGCGATGAACTGGGTGTCCTTCCACGGGCTGATGATCCGCAGGTGGGGGGCCAAAGCCTTGTAGGTGAACTCGAAGCGCACCTGGTCGTTGCCCTTGCCGGTGGCGCCGTGGCCGACGGCGTCGGCGTTGGTCTTCTTGGCGGCCAGCACCTGGTGCTTGGCGATCAGCGGGCGGGCGATGGAGGTGCCCAGCAGGTAATCGCCTTCGTAGGTGGCGTGGGCGCGCAGCATCTTGAAGCAGTACTGCTCGGCGAATTCCTTGCGCAGGTCCTTGACGATCACCTCGTCGGCGCCGCTGGCATAGGCCTTGGCTTCGATGGTCTTGAGTTCGTCGCCCTGGCCGAGTTCGGCGGCGAAAGCCACCAGTTTGACGCCGGGGTAGCGGCCTTTGAGCCAAGGCAGGATGACGGAGGTGTCAAGGCCGCCGGAGTAGGCGAGCACGATTTTCTTGGGCAAAGATTGTTTTGAGGATTCGGTGGACATGGTGGGTGCGAAAAAGGAAGGAAGTGCGGGAAGGATAGGGCTGAAAAGAAAATGCGGTTTGGGTGAGATCAGGCCCAGAGATTGCCGGGGTACACCCCGTCTTGGATCAGTTTGCGGATGGAATCCACCACCACTGGGCGGTCTTCGCGGTAGGTGACGCCAAACCAGCCGGAGGCGGTGGGCAGCACCTGCACGGTGGCTTTTTGCGCGTCAATCAGGTCGTTGACGGCGGCGGGCAAATAGCACTCGGCTTTGGGATGGTTGAGGTTGGCTTCCAGGAAATCGGCGAATTTTCCCTCCAAGTGGCCGAACAGGTCGGGCTGGAAGCCCCAGCAATTCATCGACACCGTTTCATTGCCGGTCAGCGGGCGCAGCGAGCCATCGGCCTGTTTGTTTTGGGCGCCGACCGCGAGTTTTTCAATGGCGGTCATTTCTTCAATCGAAGCCAAAAAACCCTTGGCATCGGTTTGGCACACGCCGCGGGCGACGGTGCCGTTTTCCGACAGGGTGTTCTGGAGTTGAAAGCCGACCATGGCATAGGTGCCGGCTGGTTTGGGCGCATGCAGGAAGCCGGCCAAGGCGCGGAAGGTGTCGCGGCCGTAGAAGTCGTCGGCGTTGATGACGGCGAAGGGTTCGTTCACCTGTTTTTGGGCGCACAAAACGGCATGGGCGGTGCCCCATGGTTTTTCGCGCCCGGCGGGGAGCGCAAAGCCGGCCGGCAGGGCGTCACGCTCCTGATAGGCGTAGGCGACATCGATCTGTTTTTCAAAACGCTTGCCCAGAACCTCGCGGAAGTCGGCTTCGATGTCTTTGCGAATCACAAAGGTCACTTTGTCAAAGCCGCTGCGCTTGGCGTCAAACACGCCATAGTCGAGCACGGCTTCGCCGCTGGGGCCGACGGGATCCATTTGCTTGAGACCACCGTAGCGGCTGCCGACACCGGCGGCGAGAACGAGGAGATTGGCCATGGGGAGGGTCTGATGAAGGGGGGAAAGTCTTTACCGTTTGGTCACGCCGCGCTCGGCCAGCAGTGCCGTCACCGCCTCCACGCATTGCGCCAGGGTGCTTTGCTGTGCATCGAGCACCAGGTCGGCCTTGACGCCATCGCCGGCCGCCCCGAGGTGGATGTGGATGGCGCCGCCAGGCAACGCTGCACCGGTTGCCACCGGCAGCAGTGCAATGCCGCCCACCGCCAGCAGGGCGCTGGCATCGGTGCCAGCCGCCAGCACGCCGGCCAAGCCGCCGCCGTCAAACAGGCGACGGGCCAGCAGGTTGGCCAAAGCGCGGCGGCCCGAACCATCTTGGCCGGTCAGGCAGATTTGCGCGCTGGTGTGGCCAAAGCGCGCCACGCGCTCATCGGCGGCGATGGTGGGCAACGCGCCCTTGGCGGCTTGGGTCGGGCTTTGCTCCACCAGGGCCAGCGCGGTGCTGGTGGCGGCCGGGTCATGATCCAAAATCATGCCGCAGGCCACGGTGTTGTTGGTCAAACGGTCAATGACGATGAAGGCGCCGGTGCCGCGGTTCTTCTTGTAGGCATCGCAGACGATGGGGCGGTCGAGTTCCACCACCGCGCGGCCGATTTCATTGAGGTTCAGGGCCGCGGTGTCCTGCTTCTTGAGGGTGTTCACATCCATGCGGTAGCGGATGGCGGAAATCACGCCCGGCGTCTTGCAGGTGGTCTGCTTGATCAGGTACGACTTGCCGGGCGCCAGCGGGGCTTCGCCCATCCACACCAGCATGGCTTCGAAGGATTGGGTCACGCGCGGGCGGTTGCCGGGGTGGATCAGCATGTCGCCGCGGGCGATGTCCACTTCGTCTTCCAGCGTCACCACGCAGGCCTGGCCGGCGAACGCTTCGGGCGCTTCCTGGCCGCTGACCAGCACCGACTTGACCTTGGAGGATTTGCCGCCGGGCAAAGCGGTGATGGCGTCGCCCTTTTTGATGCGGCCGGAAGCCATGGTGCCGGCAAAGCCGCGGAAGTCGAGGTTGGGGCGCAGCACCGTCTGCACCGGCAGGCGCAAGTCGATCAGGTTGCGGTCGCTGGCCACATGCACGCTTTCCAGGT
>CAZVNU010000086.1:0-8490 GCA_964628335.1 uncultured Phycisphaeraceae bacterium | reverse complement strand
GGGGGGGGGGGGGGGGGGGAAAGGGGGGGGGTTTTTAGGGGATGGGGATGGGGCCGGTTTTCGACTCATTTCCGAAGGGGCATCGCCTGTCTTGGGGCGGGCAGGGGAGGGGGCTGTTTGTAGGGACAGGCCTTTTGCCGCCTCGCCCATTACCCCCTGAACCTCATTCACCCCGCCTTCCCCGTTTGCCCCCCACCCTCCCCGGCCCTATCATGCCCGCCTTCCCTGCCGGGAGTGTTTCCCGGCTCCCCCAAGGACTTGCGCCATGATCATCTCTTGCGCCCAACCCCTCGCCCTCTGATGGAAGCCTTCCGCTTCCATCCCGACGGCTTCGTTTTGCCGCTTCATCCGGTTCTTGGATGAGGCAGGCAACAACGCGGGTTTTCCGACTTTGAGTCGGGAATGCCTTGGGCCACGGGTGAATCCCGTGGTCTTTTCATTGCACCTCCCTTAGCCCCCAACCCACACCGCCGGCACAATTCGAACAACCTAGAAGGACACCCATGAGCACTGTTAAACCCGCCGAACTCCTCCGCCTGCTTGATGTCATCGCCAAAGAGCGCAACCTTGACAAGGATTTGCTGTTCCAAGACCTGGAACAAGCCATGGTCTCGGCCGCCCGCAAGCATTTCAACGCCGAAGACACCGAAGAATTCCAGTGCGAAGTGGACCGCTTCACCGGCAGCATCACCCTCTGGCGCGGTGACGAGGTGGTGCCGCTCGAGGACTTGGGCCGCATTCCGGCGCAGACCGCCAAACAGGTGATGATCCAGCGCTTCCGCGAGGAAGAGCGCACCGCCGTGTTCGGCGAATTCGGCAACCGCGTGGGCGAAGTCGTCACCGGCTCGGCCCTGCGCTATGAGGGCGGCACCCTGATCGTCGGCGTGTCGCGCGGCGGCACCAGCGTGGCCGAGGCCATCATGCCCCGCCGCGAGCAGATCCCCGGCGAGCAGCACCAGCCCGGCGACCGCGTGAAGTGCCTGATCACCGAAGTGCGCGACGAAGGCAGCGCCGTCAAGGTGATCGTCTCGCGCGCCGCGCCCGAGTTCATCAAGAAACTGTTTGAAATCGAAGTGCCTGAAATCGGCGACAAGGTCGTCGAAATCAAGGCCATCGCCCGCGAGCCCGGCCAGCGCACCAAGGTCGCCGTCGCCTCGATGGATTCCAAGGTCGACGCCGTGGGCGCCTGCGTGGGCGTGCGTGGCAGCCGCATCCGCAATGTGGTGGACGAAATGGGCGGCGAAAAAATCGACATCGTGCGCTGGAACGAATCCAGCCAGATCCTGATCCAAAACGCGTTGTCGCCGGCCAAAACCGCCGAAATCGCCCTGTGCTTCGAGCTCGGCCGCGCCACCGTGGTGGTGCCCGACGACCAGCTTTCGCTGGCCATCGGCAAGCGCGGCCAGAATGTGCGTTTGGCCGCCCGCCTCTCCGGCTGGGATGTGGACATTTTGACCCCCGAGGAATACACCAAGAGCTTGGACATCCTGGAAGCCGCCCTGCTGGAAGCCGGTTTCGCCGACGAGCAGATCGACCAGTTGGCCGCGCTTGGCATCCTGAGCGTGATGGATGTGGAGGAAGTCGGTTCCTTCTTCATCAAGGAACAACTGCAGATCGAAGACGCGTTGGCCCGCAAGGCCGCCGAAGTCTGCGCCATCAAGGCGGTGTCGGTTGAAGCCGACCAGAAAAAGGCCAAGGAAGAATCCCTGCAAAAACGCGCCGCCCAGGCCGCCGAAGCGGCCAAGGGTCTGGATGACCTCTTGGGCGGCAAAGCGGTGGCCGGCGACAGCGCCGCCGACGCGGCGCCGGAAGCTGCGGCCGGAAGCGTGCCGGAAGCCGTGCCGGAAGCCGCGCCGGAAGCCGCGCCGGAAAGCGCGCCGGAAGCCGCTGCCGAATAAGGCTGCCACCCGCGCAGGTTCGCACTGCCGCGCATGACCCGATGGTTTGTTTTGGAATGCTTTTTGCTTCGCCCCCTTTTGGAAACTCTGTGGCTATCGCTAAATCTAACTTGACTCGCGTTTCTGATCTCGCCAAGGAGCTGCATTCCAGCCCCAAGGCCATCCTGGCCCGTTTGGAGCAGGAAGGCATTCAGAACAAGGAAGGCAAAGCCTACACCGGCTTCTCCGGGGTGTCGGCCGGCTTGGCCATGACCATCCGTGAATGGTTCGCCGACAGCGTTCCCGATGCTGGCGCGCAGGCTGGCGATGCCGGTGATACCACCCCCGAGTCTTCGGACAAGCCCGCCAAGGGCGCCAAAGCCAAGGCCGCTCCCAAAACCGCCAAGGCCAAGGCCCCCAAAGCCAAAACGGCCGCCGAAGCTGCCACCGAAGCCGGGGATGAACCCGCCGTCGAAGTCGCTGCAACCGCCGCCGAGCCGGTGGCCGAAGATTCCACCGCCGCCCACGACGACGACAATACGCCCAAGGCGCACCTGAAAGCCAAAGCCCGTCCGCACACCGAAGACGAAGCGCCCGCCGAAGACGCCGCGGTTGCGGCCGCATCCGCCGCATCCGCCACTCCGGCCCGGCCCGCGCCGCCGCGCCCGCGCCCCAAGCCGATGGGGGTGCAGAATGTGCCCGAGCGCCCCGCCAATGTCGCGCCTGCCGGTGAGCCGCAGATGGTGGTGCCCATCAAGCGCGCCATGCGCGGCCCGCAGGTGGTGCGTATCGAGGCGGCGGAAAATGTGCCCGCACCCCGTTCGCGTCCGCGTCCGGGCGATGGCCCGGCCCGCGCCGGCGACAAGCGCGAAGGCACCGCCCGCCCCACCACCGGCGTGGCCCGCTCCACCGGCCCGGTGCGTGGCGGCGGCGTGAAGGCGCGCACCGGCCCGCCGTCGCAAGAGGATGAAAAGAACAAGCGTCGCTCGCTCTCGGCCCGCCGCGGCCGCGAGGATGGCGCCGTGCTGACCGGCCCGGCCCGTTTGTCGCAGGCCGATGTGGATGCGCTCAACGACCGTATCAAGGGCGCTTCCACCTTCATGCGCCAGCGCCGCAAGAACATCGGCAAGGGCGGTTCGCACTTCCAATCCCAATCGCCAGCCACCATTGGCGGCAAGGTTTCGATCGAAGAGCCGATCACCATCAAGGCCCTGTCCGCCGCCACCGGCATCAAGGCTGCCGCCTGCGTGAAATTCCTGTTCAAACAGGGGGTGATGGCCACCGTCAACTCCACCATCAACACCGAAGCCGCCATGGAAATCGCCATGGACCACAACATCGAGCTGGAGGTCAAAGCCCACCAGACCGCCTCGGTCAAGGTGGAGCTGGAGTTCGCCAACCGCGAACGCACCGATGTGCACCCCCGTCCGCCGGTGGTCACCATTTTGGGCCATGTCGACCACGGCAAGACCTCGCTGCTTGACCGCATCCGCAAGGCCGATGTGGCGGCCCATGAAGCCGGCGGCATCACCCAGCATGTGGGCGCCTACCGCGTCACGGTGGAAGGTTCCGACGGCGAGCCCAAGACCGTGGTGTTCCTCGACACGCCGGGCCATGCGGCCTTCACCTCGATGCGCGCCCGCGGCGCCAAGGTGACCGATGTGGTGGTGCTGCTGGTGGCGGCCGAAGACGGCCTGATGCCCCAGACCATCGAATCCATCGCCCATGCCAAGGCGGCCAAGGTGCCGGTGGTGGTGGCGCTGAACAAAATCGACATGGTGCCCCCCGGGGCGCGCGACGGCCTGCTGCAGAAAATCTACGGCGAACTGGCCCAGCACGGCCTGAATGCCTCGGCTTGGGGCGGCGAAACCGAAGTCTGCATGGTGTCGGCCAAGACCGGCGAGGGCATTGCCCACCTGCTGGAAATCCTCGAACTCCAGTCCGGGGTCTTGGGCCTGACCGCCGACTTCGCCGGCCCGGCGCGCGGCACCGTCATCGAATCCGAGATGCAGCCCGGCCGCGGCGCCGTGGCCCGCGTCCTGGTGCAGGAAGGCAACATCCGCGTCGGCGACTTCTTCGTGGCCGGCCGTTCGTTCGGCCGCGTGCGCGGCTTGACCGACTCGCTGGGCCGTCGCATCCAGGAGGCCGGCCCCGCCACCCCGGTGGAAGTCTCGGGCGTGGACGAAGTGCCCGATGCCGGCGACAAGTTCTATGTGACCGACTCGCTGAAAAAAGCCGAGGAAATCGCCCAGCAATGCCGCGAAGACGAGCGCACCCAGCAGCTGGCCCGCGAAACCAAGGTCACCCTGGACAACTTCGCCGCCACCCTCAAGGCCGGCGAAACCAAGAACCTCAACCTGGTGCTCAAGGCCGATGTGCAGGGTTCGGTCGAAACCATCAAGAAGACCCTGGAGGAAATCGGCAACGACGAAGTCCGCATCCGCGTGCTGCACGCCGGCGTGGGCGTGGTCACCGAGAACGACATCCTGCTGGCCGACGCCTCCGACGCCGTGGTGCTGGGCTTCCACACCACCATCTCGCCGATGGTGCGCGACATCGCCGAAGCCCGCCATGTGGAGGTGCGCGCCTACCGCATCATCTACGAGCTGCTCGACGACATGAAACTGGCCCTCGAAGGCATGCTGGCCCCGGATGTGACCGAGACCGAAATGGGCCGGGCCGATGTCAAGGAAGCCTTCCGCATCGGCAAGATCGGCATGGTGGCCGGCAGCCTCATCGTCTCCGGCGCGGCGACCAAGAAGGATGTCAAAGTCCGTCTTCTGCGCGACGGCGCGGTGGTCACCGAAAACCGCACCGTCGAGGCGCTGCGCCGCCACAAGGACGATGTGGCCGAAGTGCGCGCCGGCACCGAGTGCGGCATCCGCATCACCAACTTCGAGGACATCAAGAACGGCGATGTGATCGTGTTCTACAAGGTCGTCGAGACGGCCAGAAAGTTGGCTTGATCCATGTCCCACCGCCTCGCCCAAGTCGCCTCCTCCCTCCACCGCATCCTGGCCAAGACCCTTGGCAAGGGGCTGGGGGACCCGCGCATCCGCGGTCTGGTATCCATCTCGCGGGTGACGGTCAGCCCCGACATGCACCATGCCGATGTGTTCATCACCGTGATGCCCGAGCAGCATGAAAAACTGACCCTGGAAGGTTTGCAGGCCGGCCAGGTCTACATCCAGAACCTGGTCAAGCCGCAGCTGCCCATGCGTTTGATGCCCCAATTGCACTTCAAGCTGGACACCAAGCTCAAGGCCGAGATGGGCGTGCTCAAAGCCATCGCCGACGCCCGCGCCCGCGATGCAGAGGACGGGGTGGCGCAGCCCAACGACAAGCCGGAAGGCGTGCCGGAAGCCCCCGACGCCGAATAATCGGACGGCGCCTTTGTTTGGCCGCCAGTTTCATTTTTAGCCCTTCATCCATCATTTTCAACCGATATCTCCTATGAGCCACAAGGTCCTCGAAGCACTGCTTAAAAAAGCCCGCGCCGCCCACAAGCGCAAAGACGCCCCCGCCGGCGACGCCACCTTGCAGTTGATTTTGGCGGTGCTGTCCGCCAACGCCTCGGTGGAAGCCGCCGAGCGCGGCCTTGACAAGTTGCTCAAGGCTTTCGTGGACATCAACGAACTGCGCATGAGTCTGGCCGACGAAATGCAGGAGGCCTTGGGCGTGAACTATCCGCAGGGGCGCGAGCGCCTGCAACGCCTGACCGAGGCGCTGATGGAGGTGTTCGCCCGCGAGCACCAGATGGACATGGCCTCGCTCAAGACCAAGGGCAAGCGCGAGCAGCGCGAATACCTCGACACCGTGCGCGGGCTGTCGCGCCCGATGGCGGCGCAGGTGTTCGCCTTGGCCTTTGAAGGCCATTGCGTGCCGGTGGACGAGCGCACCCTGGCCGCCCTCAAGGAAGCCGGCGCGCTGGAAGCCAACTGCACCTTGGAGCATGCCGAGAATGTGGTCACCCGCTGCGTGAAAGCCGGCGATGCGGTGGCGACCTTCCTGGCCCTCAACGCTTGGGTGGATGCCCACCCGCCCAAAAACTGGCCGCCCAAGCCGGTGCCGGCTCCGGTATTCGTAGCACCCGCCGCCGCACCCAAATCGACGCAGGCCAAGGCGCCGGAAGCCAAGCCCGTCGCCGCCAAAAAGAAATAAGCCTTCCGCGCCGGCGGCCTGCCAACCCGCCCCCCCCCAAGTCCACTTCTTGATCCTTCATTCCTGACCCTTGCACACCATGTCCGACTTCAAACTCAAATTCGGTTTTCCCAAAGGCAGCCTTGAAGAGGCCACCTTCGACCTGTTCAGCCGCGCCGGTTGGCGGATTTCGGTGCCCAGCCGCTCGTACATCCCCTCGATCAACGATCCGGAACTCACCGGCATCCTGTTCCGCGCCCAGGAAATGAGCCGCTATGTCGAAGACGGCGTGGTGGATGCCGGCATCGTCGGCCACGACTGGGTGGTGGAAAACGGCTCCGATGTGGTGGAAGTCTGCGAACTGCTGTATTCCAAAGCCACCAGCAATCCGGTCAAATGGGTGCTGGCGGTGCCGGAAGAATCGGGCATCACCAGCCCCGACCAGCTGGCCGGCGGCATCATCGCCACCGAACTGCTGGAAACCACCAAGCGTTATTTTGCCCAGCGCAACATCCCGGTCAAAAAGGTGGAGTTCTCCTGGGGCGCCACCGAAGTCAAGGCCCGCCTGGTCAACGCCATCGTGGATGTGACCGAAACCGGCTCCTCCATCCGCGCCAACAAACTCAAGATCATCGACACCCTGCTGACCTCGACCACCCGTCTGATCGCCAACAAGGCGGCCTGGGCCGACCCGGAAAAGCGCCGCAAGATCGAAGACATCGCCATGCTGCTCAAGGGCGCCATCGCCGCCCGCGAAAAGGTCGGCCTCAAGCTGAACGCCCCGCGCGCGCAGCTGACCGAAATCCTGGGCGCCCTGCAAGGCCGCCTGGAAGAGGGCCAAAGCCCGACCATCAACAACCTGGCGGATGAAAACTGGGTGGCGGTGGAAGTGATCGTGGATTCCACCGTCGAGCGCGCCATCCTGCCGGCCCTGCGCCGTGCGGGCGCGCGGGCGATCATTTCTTATCCGTTGGGGAAGATGATTTCGTGAAAAGTAGACGCGACGGCCCGTCGCGTGGGAAAAGCATTCCGCCAACAACCCCGCGTCGGCGGGGTTGTTTTTTTCCGCATGTTCTGCCGATAAGACTTCATGCCCACCCATCCCCGCCTAAGCGTATTCGGTCGCTCCTGTGCCCTTGCCGTGGGCTTTTTTTGCATTCTCAATGTGCAGGGCAGTTTGCTGGTCCGTGACTTTGACGCCACGCTCTGGCTGCTGGACTTGCGCCTGCTGCCGCATGCGGTGGCCCTGTTGTTTGTCGGCCTGCTGGGCGTGGCATTGGCCTTCTTGGGGTTGGGTTTTGCCGCGCGCTTCCCGCGGTGGGCGCGGGCGGCCCGCGTCTTGGCCGGGGTGGGCGCCTTGGTGGCGCTGGCCAATGCCTGCGTCTGCTGGCGGGTGTGGGCGGCCGGATCCAGCCATTCGTCCTTTCCCGTCCCCTTTTCGCTGGCCGTGGCGGCGGGCTTGTCGGCCGCCGGCTTGTGGTGCGGCGAGATTTCCGGCGGCCGGGTCGCGCGCGGCGCGAAACTTGCGCTTGGCGCAAGTGGGGTCGGGGTGGGGGCCATCTTTCTGCAAATGACCTTGTTTGGCCTGACCGATTACCGCGCCCCGGCCGATGTGGCGGTGATCTATGGTGCACGGGCCTTTCCCGACGGCCATTGTTCCGATGCCTTGGCCGACCGGGTGGAAGCCGGCGTGGGGCTGTACAAGCAGGGCTTGGTTCCCAAACTGCTGATGTCCGGCGGTCCGGTGGATGGCGCCAAGCCGGGCGAAACGCAGGACGAGCCGGCGGCGATGAAGGCCCTGGCCATGCGCCTGGGCGTGCCGGAAGAAGCCATTTTGCTCGATCCGGAGGGGGTCTCCACCGTGGCGACGGCGGAAAACACGGCGGTATTGGCGCGTGAACATCGTTGGCGCAAGGTGCTCATCGTCAGCCATTTTTACCACCTGTCGCGGGCCAAACTCACCATGCAGCGGGCGGGCGTCACCCGCCAGGCGCAAGTGCGCAGCGTGCCGGCCTCCATGCGCGGGCGGGTGTCGCTGAAACTGCCCCGGTTCATGTTGCGGGAGGTGGGGGCGTTTTTGAAGGATTGGGGCAGGGGGTGAAAAGCAGACGCGGCGGCTCGCCACATTCGTTGGACTCAATGAAAAACAACGCGCGCCGTCATTGCGGCGCGCGTTGTTTTCAATGAATGGGGTTGGGCCGCGGCGGGCCGCCGCGGCCACTTTTTCCCCACCCGCCCACCCCCCATTTAAGGTAAAATTCAGCCTTCCCTTCGGCCGCTTTTTCAGGCCCGGATTTTCGGTTGTAAACCGCAGAAAAAACCCTTCTTTAGGCGCGTTCCCCATGTCTGATTCCATTGTCTCCCCGGTTGTTTCCAAGTTCGAAGACCAGCCCGCCGCCCAGTCGCAAGTTCCAGACAGCAACGCACCGGCATACGACGAAGCTTCGATCACCGTGCTTGAGGGCTTGAAGGC
>CAZVNU010000085.1:2889-8541 GCA_964628335.1 uncultured Phycisphaeraceae bacterium | reverse complement strand
CACCGCGGCTATGTGCTGGAAACCGGCGCCGTCACGCTGGCTGATTCGGCCGCCAACCTGCGCCAAAACCCGGAAGTCCGCGCCGCCTATCTGGGGGAATGAGCATGACGCCTTCCCCCCGACTGCGTGGTGTGCTGTTCGCCTTGGTGGCGGCCCTGTGTTTTGGCGCCTCGCTGCCGGCCTCCAAACATTTCGGCTTGGGGCTCAATGCCGTGATGGTCGCCGCCGTGCTGTATCTGGGGTCCGGCGCCGGCTTGGCGGTGGCGCTGCTGGCGCGCAAACAATTCACCGGCAACTGGGGCACCGGCATTGCGCGCGGCGACTGGCCGCTGCTCACCATCTCCAGCCTGCTTGGCGGCGGCTTGGCGCCGGCCTGCCTGATGTGGGGCCTGGCCCGCTCCAGCGGCATCGCCAGTTCATTGCTTGGCAGTTCAGAGGCCGCCTTCACCGCGCTGATCGCCTGGTGGTTCTTCAAGGAAAAAATCGGCCGCCTGGCGGCCTTGGCGCTGGCCTTGGTGGTCGGCGGCGGCTTGCTGCTGGCCTGGGCCAGCCAAACGGATGACCGCGACACCTCCACCCTGCTTGGCTTGGCGGCGGTCGGCGCCGCCTATCTGGGCTGGAGTTTGGACAACAACCTGACCCGCAAACTTTCGCACAACGACCCCCTGCTCACGGCGGGCCTGCGCGGCATCGGCTGCGGCCTGTTGCTGTTTTTGCTGGCCCGCTTCGGTGGCAAGGCCCCGCTGCCGTCCGTGGATGATTGGCTGAGCTTGGGCCTGACCGGTGCGGCGGGTTATGGGCTGAGTCTGACCTGCCTGATTTTTTCGATGCGCAGCCTGGGCGCCGCGCGGGCCGGCGCCATCTTTGGCTCCGGGCCTTTTTTCGGCGCGGGCATCGCGGTGCTGTGGCTTGGCGAGCACGGCACTTGGCCAATGGCGGCGGCCGCCCTGTTGATGGCCGGCGGTTTGGCGCTGTTGGGTTTTGAAAGCACACGCCAACAACCGTAAACGCGACCCCACCGCCGATGTCCTTCACAAACTGTTTGAAAACCTGAACAAAAGCCAAAAGAAGTAAGCGGACACAGGGTTCGAGTCCCAGTCTGGCCACTGAAAAACCCGCCGGAATCGGCGGGTTTTTCAGTGGCCAGACTGGGACTCGAACCCAGAACCATCTCCTTAAAAGGGAGATGCTCTACCAATTGAGCTATCTAGTCATCACCCATCAGGGGGCGGGAATGATAGCCGGAAATGGATGGGGGCTCAACTCGCCGCCGCTTCCCCCTGACAACTACCCAATTTCCACCCGCACCGACTTGGGGGCCTCCTGCACCACTTGGATTTTTACCGGCAAAAATTGCCGGATCAAATCCACATGGGTGGTGGCGTGGGGTGTCAGGCCCCGGGTGCGGAAAGCGCTTTTTTGGCCCTGCATGGCGGCCAGGGCCATCGGCAGCATCAATTGGTCGGTCAAGTGCTCGGCCACCGCCACATCGGAGGCCAGGTATTTGAGCAAGGGGCGGGTCGCCCCATGGACCACTTGCGCGCTGGGGCGTTCAAAGGAGCCCAAGCTGGAGAAGACTTCGGTGATGTGTTCATGGGCCACCTCCAACACCAAGGCATTGCCCGGACCGATGGATTCCACCACTTCGCTCGTCAATTGCGCCGCCTCCCAACCGGTGTCTTTGGCCACCAAAGCCAGTTGCTTGTCGGCGATGCCTTCGCGCAAGCCGCCGGCCAACAGCACACGGGCCTTGGCGGCAAGCAGCGCGCCGCGCTCAAGCAAGGTCAAGCCGGAAAGTCGCGCTTGAGGCGCAACTGCGACGGTCACTTTGCCACCCCCAGCCGGACAAAAGCCGTGGCGCTCCAAGGCGGCGGTGAATTTCGGCCCCATCTTTTCCACCTGCGGCAAGAAGGCGCGGGCGAAATGCTCAAAGGGCGGGGCTTGCGGATTGTGGGTGCCGCCTTCCACCGTGACGGTGGACGGCGCCTTGGCCAGCATCAACGCGGGCAGCACGGTTTGCAACACCAACAGCGTGCTGCCGGCCGAGCCGATGGCAAAGGCATAGTCGCCGGCCTGGATTTGGCCGGGGGTGAAGCGCAATTCGGTGGAGCCGATGGCGGCGCCTTCGACCGCTGCTCCGCAGACTTTTTGCGCGGCCAAGACGCAGGCCAGGTGCTGGCGCATCAGGCCGGGTTTGGGCCGGCCGGCGCGGATTTGCGTCAGGTGAACAGATTGGCCGGTGGCCATGGCCAGCGCCAACGACGAGCGGAGGATTTGGCCGCCGCCTTCGCCGTTCGCGCCGTTTATTTTCAGGAAGGGAGGCATAAAGGGAGGGTCGGCTTCAGCCGACCAGAGAGAGGAAGGGATTAACGAAAGATAAACGAATTCTCCGACAACTCGGGTACGCGAACAAGAAAAGGTCGGCTGAAGCCGACCCTCCCCTTAATCATCCGCCTTATCCCCATCTTTGAGCACAAACTTCGCCTCCAAGCGCGCCACCGAGCGGGCCAGTCCGGCCAACTCCACCGAACGGATGACTTCGGGGAAGTCCTTGTACGCCGCCGGCGATTCATCCAGCGGGTAGTTGCGCCCGTTGAACAAAATGTCCGCCGCGTCAAAGTCGGTGTTCACTTGCTGCTGATCCAAGGTTCGGATCGCGTTTTTGCGGCCCAGACGCCGGCCCGCGCCGTGGTTCACGCTGTACATGGATTTGCTTGCGCCTTCGCAAGCCACCATCACCCGCGAACCCGCGGTGGGGCTACCGGGCAGCAAGATCGGGTGGCCGGTCTTGGCATAACGCGTGCCTTCCAACTCGGGGTGGCCGGCGGGGAAGGCGCGGGTCGCGCCTTTGCGCATCACCCATTCCTTGCCGACGCCGGGCACGGTTTCCTCGCGCGCGATGTTGTGGCTGATGAAGTACACCAAGTCACCTTTCACGCCCGGAATCACTTGTTGGAAAGCTTCCAGCACCAGCGCGTTGATCAACAGATGGTTGATGGTCGCGTAGTTGGCGCCCAGCGACATGTCGTTGATGTAGGCGTCGCCTTCGGGCGAACCCAAGGGCGCGTACACCAACTCGCGGTCGCCGCCGGGCAGGGGAATGTTCCACTTCTCAAAAAACGCCAACAGCGACTTGAACTGGCCCATCGCCAAGTGATGGCCAAAGCCGCGCGAGCCGCAGTGCGAGAGAAAGGCGACCTTGCCATCTTTCAAACCAAAACTGTCGGCGGTTTGACGGGCTTCCAAGCCTTCTTCGACGCGCACCACTTCGCACTCGCCGAAGTGATTGCCGCCACCATACGAACCCAACTGTTCAATCTTGTTGGCAAAGGAATCGAACTGCCCACTTTGGCGCAGGAAATCCAAGCGCCCGTAGAGGGCCGCCCAGGTGCCGTCACGGCCGCCGTGCGCGGAGTCCTCGCAGGCGTGACGCCAGTGGCGCGGGATGCCGAGCATCTCCAAGTTTTCCTTGGTTGCGCCTTCGCACACCAGCACGCGGCCGATCTGCTCATGCACACGACGGCTTTTGGGTGCCGAACGCTGACCGCCGCGCCCGGTGGGCGTGCGCTCTTCGATTGCATCAAGCAGTGCGCGACGTACACTTTTGTCCGCGATGGCCTCGGCCGGCAAATCGAGTTGCAGCAAGCTCATCGAACACTTGATGTCCACCCCCACCGGGCCGGGATAGATATGGGTGCTGGACGACATCGCGCAGCCCACCGGCGCGCCGTAGCCGACATGGGCGTCGGGGTTGAGCACAAAGTCGCTGATGCCCGGCGCGCAGCGCGAGTTGATCGCCTGCTGCAACGTGCGCTCGTCGAAGGTCGCACGGATGGCCTCGGTGCCGATCACGGTGATGGGCTTGGCGTGGCCCTGGTACTCCGCGGGCAGCGGGAGCAGGGCGGTGGCTTCGGAGGTGGGGATGAGGGTTTCGAGGAGGGACATGGAAAGATTTTCTGAGAAAGAGAATGAACGGTTGGCTTGGGAAGCGGGCCAACGGCCCGCCTTTACCTTAGCCCAGGCCATCGGCCTGGGTGAATGAAGGTTGAGGGATGCGGCCTGTAGGGCCGCGCTAGGGAATTCGGATGGGCCTGGCTAGCGCGGCCCTACAGGCCGCTTGGGGTTTTGTTTTCCATACCCAGCCCGATGGGCTGGGCTAAGGTAGGGACGGCCGTTGGCCGTCAAATCTGGCACCCCTTTTCCATCTACCGGGGGTGTCGCCAAGCAAAGCTTGGCTCAACCCCCGGCTACTTTCTGTCAGCCCGCTGGGCTGAAGACAAAGCGCAAACTTGCGCCTAATACGCCATGATGTTGCGCAGCATGTGCGGCGCGAACCAGGACATCTGCTCGCCCTGACGCACCGACCAAGACTGATCCTGCGCGGGCCACACCCGCCTGGCGGGCTTGCGCAGGGCTGCCGAAGGCTTGCGTTTTTTCAATTGCAACGGTTTCAGTTTGGGGGTCGACATGGGGTTCTCCGAAAAAGGCGAAGGGGGCGACACGCTGCCACCCACACCCCACCTAATGCATGCGGCGTGCCAAACTCAAAAACATTTCCCATCCCATTCTTATTTTAAACTTTAAATCATTTATATAAATATAATTAAGAAAATTAAAAACTTTCTGCCACCCCCGCCAAAAAGGTCTGTCCCTAAAATTCACACTCCAATTTATGCTTTTTATATCTCGTCTTTATTTTTTAATCTAAACTTATCCCATGCTCATGCGCCGCATCCTCTCGTTCTTTACTTCCACTTCTAAGGAGGCCATTCCCCCTCCCGGGAAGTCTGCCACCACCACTGTCGGCATTTTCTGCGCCAAATCGAATGTATTCGCCGAACTTGAGGCATTGGAGCAATCCAAAGCGCCCGCGCATGCGGTGTTCGTGGAAATGCATGGAGCCTTGATTGGCATTGGGCTCCCGGTTTGCCACATGGTGGCCGTCAGTCAAAAAGATTCCAGCGCCGCAAATGCCGACACCCACCAAGCGGAACCCTGCCTGTCTCTGTACGTCCGCAACACGGAAGCATTCGCGTCCTTGGGTGTGCGCGACGGCAATTGGGACGGGAAAGCACCCCTCACCGAGACCATCCGCTCACTCTGGATCAATTGCTGCATCAAGCATGGAATTTCACCAATCTATGCATCACCCAGCATGTTTGTATTTTTTTACGACCTTCAGGAATTGCGCCTGACTTCCCTGGCGCACTCCTGCAAGGCTGCCTTGATTGCCCGCTTGATGGAGAGTGGCAATCACCTTAAACCAAAGCATCTTTTTGTCAGCAGCCAGCCTGGAGTTTTTGTTGTTTATAAAAACAAGAAAGCATTGATTTCCGAAACCAACAACGGGCATCTCGACATGCACCGAAAAACAATCCTGCAAATACTCGAAGAATCGGATTGTCATGCCTGTTTCAATCCGGCTCGCATCCAAATTAGCTTTCTCGATGCGGAAACAGAGGCCAGCAACCTGTATGGCTTGTCACGCGAAGATTAACCTTATCCGCAGCCCCACATGCCTTCCCTCCCCACCATGAAACCCCTCGTCATCATCGGCCTCTACGGCCCCACCCTCGACAACAGCATGGGCCGCGAGCGCTGGGACAAATGGCGGCCCACGCTGTCGCTGGTGCGGCAGGAGGACTTGCAGGT
>CAZVNU010000085.1:0-2879 GCA_964628335.1 uncultured Phycisphaeraceae bacterium | reverse complement strand
GGAATTTAATACATATACAGTAGGAATGTTACATCAAAAAAATAAAACTCCATGTCTTGTTGAGATTCGTAATGTAGTTGTTGCTGGAGGACAAACACCACAAGTCGGCGGCGGTGATGGCCGAAGACATGCGCCATGCCTCGCCAGAAACCCGGGTAAATTTTCACCCCGTGGATTTTGCCGGCGACCCGTGGGACTTCGCCAAGGTCTACGCCACCCTGCATGCCTTCGCCCGCGCCTATCCCTTCGACACTGAGAAGGAGGACTACCTCGTCCACATCACCACCGGCACCCATGTGGCGCAAATCTGCCTGTTCCTGTTGGCGGAGTCACGCCACTTGCCGGGACGGCTGGTGCAGACTTCGCCGCCAGCGCGCGGCGACGAGCAAAGCGGGGGCAAGTATCAGATCATCGACCTCGACCTGGCCCGCTACGACGCTTTGGCGGCGCGCTTTGCCGAGGAACAAGCCGAAGGCGCTTCTTTCCTTAAAGACGGCATCCAGACCCACAACACCGCCTTCAACGCCCTGATTGAAGAAATCGAGCAGGTGGCGATCGTCTCGCGCGAACCGATTTTGCTCTCCGGCCCGACCGGCGCGGGCAAGAGCCGGCTGGCCGAACGCATTTTTGAATTGAAGAAGAAGCGCAACCAAGTCAAGGGCAAATTCGTCGCCGTCAACTGCGCCACCCTGCGCGGCGATGCGGCGATGAGCGCGCTGTTTGGCCATAAAAAGGGCGCCTTCACCGGTGCGATGGCCGACCGGCCCGGCTTGCTCAAAGAGGCCGACGGCGGCGTGCTGTTCCTGGATGAAATCGGCGAGCTGGGGCTGGATGAACAGGCCATGCTGCTCAAAGCCATCGAGGAAAAACGCTTTTTGCCCGTCGGCGCCGACCGCGAATCCGCCAGCGACTTCATGCTGATTTCCGGCACCAACCGCGACCTGCGCCAAGGCGTCGAAGACGGCCGCTTCCGCGACGACTTGCTCGCGCGCATTTGTTTGTGGTCGTGGGCGCTGCCGGGGCTGGCCGACAGGCGCGAAGACATCGCGCCCAATGTGGATTTTGAATTGGAGCGGGCCTCAAGGTCGCTTGGCAAGCAGGTGGCTTTCAACAAAGAGGGGCGCGCAGCCTTCTTGGACTTCGCGCTTGATCCGGCCTCGTCGTGGCGCGGCAACTTCCGCGATTTGTCGGCGGCGGTGACGCGCCTGGCGACCTTGGCCCCAACGTCGGGGCGGATCGGGGCGGAGTTGGTGGGGAAGGAGGCGCAAAGATTGCGCTTGGGATGGGGCGGGGAGAAAGCAAGCAGCAGCGGGCTTGCAAACCCGCGTTCCCAGGCGCACACGGCCAATGATGCGCTTGGTGATTTGCTCACCCAGGCGCAATTGGCAACCATCGACCGCTTCGACCGCGCCGGGTTGGCGGAGGCAGTGACGGCCATTCGCGAATCGCGCACGCTGTCGGAGGCGGGGCGGCGGCTGTTCCACGCTTCGCGCGAGAAGAAGGCCAGCAGCAACGACGCCGACCGGCTGCGCAAATATTTGGCGAAGTTTGGGCTGGATTTTGAGAGGGTGAAGGGGTGAGACCAGAAGCCGTGGCATCGGTCTGCGACCGATGCGTGCTGCCTGGAATTCGACCTTACCCATCGGGTGCGTGGAAACTTTGCCTTTCACGCCAGAGGCGTGATAAGCCTTATAGCCGGTGGTTGAGCGCGCCGAAGGTGCGCGACACCACCGGGAAACGGGAAGGATTCCCAGCATCCCGGCAGGGATGCCAGATCCCAGGATTCGCAGAGAACAGGGGAAAACGCGGTCGCCTGTTCTGACACCCCTGCCGGGGTGCTGCCATCCTTCCTCGCTTCCGGTGGTGTCGCCTCGCTACGCTCGGCTCAACCACCGGCTATAAAGCTTGCCAAGCCTCCGGCTTGTCGTACAGTCCGCCCTCCCAGCCTTACTTGCTCTCCCCCAATCGCACCCGCACCAGCAAGTCCGACAGCGCATCCTTCGCCGTCGGCGCTTCCGGCAGACTTGTCGTGGCGCTCGCCTCGTCCAACTCCGCCAGCAGCCGCGTGAACTCCGCCTCGTGGAAGGCCAAGTCCGCGCCGGGGAGCACGCCCTTTTCTTCGCCGGTGCGCTTGCGGTGCAGCAATTCCGGGATGTGGGGCAGGCGGAATGTTTCGTTCAACACCTCCAGGTTCGCCTCGACCTTGCCGGTGCGCATCAGGTGGATGCCGGTGAGCAGCACGCGGTAGGTGTAGAGCAAAGGCTTGACGCGCGGCGCCTCCTCCTTGCTGAACAGCCGCCACTGGTTCGAAGCGAAGCCGTGGTAATGATGGGCGTGGTGGCGGGTCACCAACTGGGGCACCAACGCCACCATCTCGGCATGGGCCGGCGTGGTCAGCACGACCAGGGGCGACAGCAGCTGCTCGAGCACATAGCCGTTGGGCTTGAGCAACAACTGCATGAACTTCTCCAGATCGTGGGTGACCAAGTCGAGGTCCAGCCCGCTGGCCGGATCGGCCATCGTTTCAAGGGTGTCGCGGCGGTGGTGGAGTCCCAGCGCCTCGCGCGCCGGCAGCACATGCACGCCGCGCAGGTCCACGTCGGAATTGGGCGACGGAAACCCGTACAGGTGCGCGCCGCTGACGGTGGCGAAAACCAGGGGGTAAGGTTGCGCGGAGGCGATGGCGAGGAGGCGGGGGTCTTGGTGGATGGTTTCCATGGGGGAAGGATAGTGGACGGTCGCCAACGGCGACCAAGCCTTCCTCCCTCACTCCCCCACCGCCCCCCGCCTCGCCTCCACCAAAACCCCATTCGCCCCCGCATAATCCGGCCGCTCCGGCAACGGCGTGCGCCGGAACGCCTCCTCGAATTCCGCATGCA
>CAZVNU010000084.1:6105-8555 GCA_964628335.1 uncultured Phycisphaeraceae bacterium | reverse complement strand
CCCTGCTGGATCTTCCCTACGCTGGGCTGAAGCCACCGCTTCTGACGGCAAACGCCAAGAATCCCTGCGTGGTGTGGTGCGCCATGACTGGAAAGAGGTCGCCCCATGAGCCAATCCATGCGCCGCGGTTTCACCCTGGTTGAAATATTGGTTGTCATCAGCCTGATAGGCGTCTTTTTGCTGGCTTTGGCGCAACTCCAAGCCAGTGAGCTGCGCCAATCCAAGGCGGCAGCCACCCATGATGCGGGCGCTGCACGCGTGGACGCCGCAGTCAAGGCGTTAAGGGCCGACATGTGGGTGGCAGAGAGTGTGTGGGAGGGGGATGAAGAGGACCAGATGGTGGTGGTCACCATTAATATCGGCAATGCGGACATCATTGAATCCAATCCCGATGGAACACCCAAGTGGAACCTTCCTAAAAGAAGGGTTGTCTGGAAAATTGCCGGCAATGACCGCCGTCTGCTGCAACGATTAAACGAAACATTCCATCTTGAGCAAGGACCGCCGGAGCAGCAGGGCAACTCATCCAACGGTGTGCCTTGGAAGGAAATGGTTGATGCATCATCCATTGAAGAATTTTCGCTCCCCGCTCCTGCCACTATTGAAGCCGTCCACGAACGCTTCTCCTTCCCCAACGCGTGGGGTGGTCGTGGCCCCATTCCGTATGCCATTCGCCTGCACATCGGTGATGAGCAGGTTTTTCTACCCAATCAAGGCATTTTCACTTACGGGTTTCATGTGATGTATCCTGCCGAAGCGAAAGACCCCGCCCAATGAATAACCGTCCCAAAAAAGGCTTTGCCATCATCCTCGTCTTGGTCGCCATTTTGCTGGCAGGGGCTACCGCGTCGGTGATCATGCACTCCTTTCAGGCTGAATTAAAGCGCACGCGCACTGCGCGGATGGAAGCCCAGGCGCGACAAGAAATGGTGGCGCAATTGCTCGAAAGAGGCGAGTAACCCCCTACCGCCCCGCCCCCGGCGCATGCCCGATCACCCGCCGGTAAGCCCGGATGAAGTTGGAGGTGTCGTGGTAGCCCACCGCCGCGGCCGCCTGCTTGACCAAGATGTCGGGATCTTGCAGCAAGGTGGCGGCGTGGCGCATTTTGAGGCGCAGCAGAAAGTCGTGCGGGGTTTCGCCGGCGTTGTATTCCTTGAACAGGCGGCACAGGTGGGCCAGGGAATAGCCGCAGGCTTTGGCGGCATCGCCGGTCAGACGCACCTGCAGGTAATGGGCCATCAAATAATCGCGGCAGCGGAAAAACGCGGCTTGGCGGTCGTGGGTGCGCCCTTGGCTGAATTGGCCAGATTGGCCGGCCTGCCCGGACGGTTCGGGCAGGCGGTCTTCGGCGCAAATCAGCAGGGCCGCCTCCAGCAACAGCAGGCTGACCCGGCCCGACAGCGGGCTTTCATGCAGGCCCTGGGTGATGATGTTTTCAAGCAGGTCCGCCAGCCGGTGGGGCGCGGCCACCCGCACCGCGCTGCCGGCGGGCAGGCCGCAGCGCTTGAGCATGGCTTTGGCCTCGCGCCCGGTCAGGTGGAAAAAGTATTTGACCAACGGGGCCTGCGGATCGCAGGCGATGCGGTGGGGCCGGGTGCGGTCATAGACGAACACCGAACCGGGGCCCAATTCGATGCGGCGGTTTTTGACCCGCAATTGGCCCCGGCCCAGCAACACGAAACCCACCGCCCAAAACGGGAACGAGGCCCGCTCGACCACATAATGCGGGTCGCAGTCCTCGCGGCCACCGGAAACCAGATGCACGCCGGCCGTGAGCCCGGCCGCCTCCGGACGGAAAAACCGCCGGGCATCGCGCACCTGGCGCGACATGTAGGCGGCATCGGATTTTGGCTTGGGAATCTCCATGGGCATGCGCAACCTCCAAAAGGAGGCGCAAGCATAGCGCCCCAGCCCGCCATAAATCAAATTTTGACTGCTTCAATCAAAAATAAACCGCTCAAAAACCGTTGTTTGGCGTAATGGGCCGGCATCGTCAGGCATCTTTCCCCCATTGATGGCCAGACCTCAATTGCCCGTACCATGTGCGCCAACCGTCTTGCCCGTAACCGTTTCTTTTGCCGCCTTTGAACCTTGCATGACCACCCCCGCCCCCCGTCCGTCTTCCGCTTTGCTGATTTGCGCCTTGGCCGCCTGCGCCACCGGACTGGCCGCCATGGGCGCCGTCATGGTCCACATGGGCAAAGCAGTGATCAAGGAACGCAGTGAAAATTTCTCCCATGTGCGCATTGTGTCCTTTGAGGACCAGGTGCGGGCGCCGGGCATGGCTGAACGCGGCAAAAAACTGTTCACCGAGCACAATTGCGTCACCTGCCACGGCCACCGGCTGGAAGGCATCGTGGGCCCCTGCCTGACCGACCCGGACTGGATCCACGGCGGCACCCCGGGCGAAATCAAGAAAATACTTGAAACGGGCGTCATCGCCAAGGGCA
>CAZVNU010000084.1:0-6095 GCA_964628335.1 uncultured Phycisphaeraceae bacterium | reverse complement strand
CCCGGCCACCGGGCTCAAGGACGAAGACAAGGCGGCTTTGATCGCCTTCATTTATTCGCGCAAAGTGACGCCCATTCTGCTGCCCCTGGCCAAAGGGCAGGACAGCATGAAGCGCGACATGATCCCCGACGAATTCGTGCCCAAAACCCAATTGCTCACCCCGGCAGAGGCCCTGGCCGATTTCCGCCTGCCGGAAGATTGCGCCATTGATTGCCTGGCGTCCGAACCCATGGTGGTGATGCCTGTGGCGGCCGTCTTCGACGCCCGCGGCCGCCTGTGGGTGGCCGAGATGCGCACCTTCATGCGCGATGTCAAAGGCTCCGGCGAACATGATCCGATTGGCCGCTTGGCGGTGCTGGAAGACACCGATGGCGACGGCATGTTCGACAAGCGCACGGAGATTTTCACGGATTTGGTGTCGCCGCGGGCATTGCTGCCCTACCACGACGGCATTTTGTTCGCCGACGACAACCGCCTGCTGTGGGCGACGATCGACGCCGATTTGAAACCGGGCCCAATCGAAGTGGTGGACAACGGCTATGCGCGCGGCGGCTCGGTGGAACACAAACCCAACGGCTTGCTGCCGCACTTGGACGGATGGATCTACAACGCCAAGTCCGGCGCCCGCTACCAGCGCATCCCCGGCACCGCGAAATGGAAAAAAAGCGGCACCAGTTTCCGCGGCCAGTGGGGCATCGGCAGCGATGATTTCGGCCGTCTGGCGGCCAACACCAACAGCAACCTGGGATTCATGGATGTGTTCCCGCCCAACATGCTGGCGGGTGCCCCCAAATCCAACCCCACCCGCGACATCGCCGGAACCGCCATCGCGCCGCGCCGGGTGACTCCGGGCATCAACCGCGCCTACCTGCCCAAGCAACTGGACATCGAGGGAAAATTGGGCAAATGCACCTCGGCCTGCGCGCCGTGGTTCGCCCGGGGCGCGGCGCTGGGGGAATGGCAAAACGGCCTGCTGATCTGCGAACCCACCAGCTACCTGCTCAAGTATGTGCGCATCGGGCAGGATGACAAAGGCCAGCCCACGGGGACCCAACCCATCACCGACACCGAATTCCTCACCTCCACCGACGAATTGTTCCGTCCGGTTTCCTTTGCCGACAGCCCCGACGGCTCGCTTCTGGTCGTGGACATGCATGTGGGCATCATCCAGCACAGCGTGTTCGTGTCGGGATACCTCAGCCGTTACATCAAGAAATTCGGGCTGGAGAAATTCACCGGATTCGGCCGCCTCTACCGCATCCGCTCGGTCAACGAACCGCTGAACCGGCGTCGGCCGGACCTGGACACCGCCGACGCCGCCACTTTGGTCCGATGCCTGGCGGACGATTCGGGATGGTGGCGCGACATGGCCCGCCGCCAGATCACGGAGCGCGAGGTGAAAGACGCGGCCCCCATGCTGCGCGACCTCCTGAAAACCTCCGACCGCGACGAGGTTCGCGTCCAGGCCCTGTGGGCATTGGCCCATGTGGGTGGGTTGAATGCCGCCGACCTGGCTCCCTTGATGACCGGCGATACCGGCACCGGCTTGCGCCTGAGCATTTGCCAAGCGGCGTTGGGCCTGCCCGAATCCGAGGCGCCCGCCCTGTCGGACATGCTGCGGGCCTTCACCCCGGCCAATGCGGTGGAGGCTGCAGGCGCCGTCCGCCTGGCCGCGTCCTTGGGGGAATCCAACTGGCGGGCGCTGGATTGGCTGCTCAAGAATTGGACGGGCAAGCCCCATGTCAACGATGCGGCCTTCGCCGGGTTGGGAAAAAAACTGACGGGCTATGTCAAGCGTCCGGACACGCCGCATGCGTTTGCCGTCCTGGTGGATAAAACGCGGGCACCCACCGCCCCCCTCCCCCCGCCGGTGTTCACGGCGTCCGAAAGAGCCAGTTTCAACGCTGGCAAAGCGCGCTTCGAGGTTTGTGCCGGTTGCCATGGCGCCGACGGCGGCGGCTTGGACAACCAAGGGCCGCTGCTGGATGGATCGCAGTGGGTCGTCGGTGACAAGGACCGCTTGCTGGCCCTGCTGTTGTGCGGCATGACCGGACCGGTCACCGTGGCCGGCGAAAAGATCGATGTGCCGATGGAGATGCCGGGCTTGGGGCAGAGCAAGGAATTCAACGACCAAGCCATCGCCGATGTGGCCACCTACATCCGCAACGCCTGGGACAACCGGGGATCACCCGTCACCCCGGCCGAAGTGGCAAAGGTGCGCGAACAACTCAAGGACCGCATTTCCACGCCGATGACCGAGCCGGAATTGCTGAAACGCTACGGCGACAAATGATCCACGGCCAACCGCGCCACCCCGACCACCCCATTGCCACCTTTCCTCTTTTCCCCTCCATGATCCATCTTCCGACTTGCGCCACCGTTTTCCTGCTTGCCCTGCTCCCCTTGTCCGCATGCGCTTCCGGGCCGGCCGACGCGGCGATGGAACAAGCCCGAGCACCGGGCCAGTACCGCCCGGAACCCGGATTGGAAAGGGCGGGCGCTTGGCAATCCCTGTTCAACGGCAAGGATCTGACCGGTTGGCGCGCCGTCAACGGCAGCCAAGGGCGCAAGGGGAGTGTGGCCAGATTCGAGGTCCAAGACGGCTGCATCGTCGGCACCAATGTCAAGGACTGCTCTTGGAATTCGTTTTTGCGCACCGAACAGGGCTACTCCGATTTCGTCTTCACCTGCGATTTCAAATGGGACCAATTCGGCAACTCCGGCGTCCAGATCCGCTCGCACCAATTGCCTTGGGGCCGCGGCGCTTGGGACGGCAGGGTGTGGGGCTATCAGGTGGAGATGGACGACAAAGCCCGCGCATGGACCGGCGGCCTTCAGGAAGAAGGCTGGATGAAACCCGCCCGGGGCTGGCTTCATGACCTGAAAGGCCCCCGCTTTGACGCGGCCCGCAATGCCGTCAAACTCAAGGACTGGAACCGCCTGACCGTACGCGCCATCGGTCCACGCATCGAAACCTGGATCAACGGCGTGCCCTGCACCGATTACACCGAGGAAAAAATCTCGGCCGACACCCAATCCGGGTTTTTCGCCCTGCAAGTGCATTACGGCCGCGACATATCGCAGGTCCGTTGGCGCAACCTGAAAGTGCTGCCGTTGGGACCGGTCCAGGCAGCGCCCTTTCCCGCGCCGCCTGAAAAGAAAAAATGAGGCCATCCCATCCATTTCGCCTACCCTTTCACCTTCATGAAACAACCCCTCCTTTCCGCCGTGGTTCTGTTGGCTGGCTGGTCCGCCCTGAACGCTTGCACCGCCACCGCCGCCAATGATTTGGCCGGCCCTTTGGCGCAGGCCAAACAAGAAAATCAAGCCGCCGGGCAACTGCGCCCCGAGCCCAAGGTCGATGACACCTTCGCCTGGCTCCCCCTGTTCAACGGCAAAGACCTCACCGGCTGGCGCACCGTCAACGGGACCAAGGGGCACCAGGCCAAGTTCCATGTGGAGGATGGCCATCTGGTCGGCACCAACCTCCCCCAATGCGGCGGCAATTGTTTTTTGCGCACCGAGCAAGGCTATTCCGATTTTGTCTTCACCTGCGACTTCAAGTGGGATGTGCCGGGCAATTCCGGCGTGCAAATCCGCTCACACCAAGATGCCTTCGGCGAAGGCGCTTGGGATGGCCGCCTGTGGGGCTACCAAGTCGAGATGGACCCCAGCAAACGCGCTTGGACCGCCGGCTTGCAGGAAGAAGGCGGCCCCAGACGCCGCGGCTGGCTGGTGCCGCTCAAGGGCGACCCCATGGCGGCCGCCCGCAACGCCATCAAACCTGAGGATTGGAACCGCATCACCGTGCGCGCCATCGGCCCGCGCGTGGAAACCTGGCTCAATGGCGTGCCGTGCGTGGATTATGTGGAAACCAAAATCACCCCCGAATCCTCGGCAGGCTGTTTTGCCCTGCAAATCCACTACGGCCATCCCAGCCAAATGCGTTGGCGCAATCTCAAAGTTCTGCCGTTGGGGCCGGTGGCTCCCGTCGCATTCCCCGTTCCCAATCCCCAGGAGAAAAAATGAGCGAAGTCCAAACAACACCTTCCGGCCCGTGGTGGTGCAATTTGAGCCGCCTGCAAATCATGGCCTTTGCCGTGGCCAGCATGGCATGGTTCTTCGATTGCTTTGACCAGCAGATCTTCAACCTGGCGCGCATGGATGCGGTCAAGTCGCTGGTGACCGGCGATCAAAACCCAAAAACCTGGGCCGCCTACACCATGACCTTCTTCCTGGCCGGTTGGGGCGTGGGCGGTCTGTGGCTGGGGTCTTTGGGTGACAAGCTGGGGCGCGCCCGCATGCTGGCAGCCTGCATCTTCATGTACGCCATCTTCACCGGGCTGTCCGCCTTTTCATTCTCCGTGTGGGATTTCTGCGGCTACCGCTTTTTGACCGGGGTGGGCGTGGGCGGCGTGTTCGGCCTGTCGGTGGCCCTGATCAGCGATGTGATCACCGGCGAAGCCCGCCCCAAGGCCCTGGGGCTGTTCCAAGCCCTGTCCACCATCGGCAATGTGGGAGCTGGCCTGATCGGGCTTGGCGTCTCGGCACTGGTGTCCTCTGGCGTGTTGACACCCGCATGGCAGTGGAAGACCCTGTTCTTGGTGGGTGCCATCCCCGCCCTGCTCACCGGCTTCTGGGCGTTGACCCTGCGCGAGCCTGCCTCATGGACTGCGGCGCGTGATTCCGGCAAATTGGCCGCTGCGCGCGCCGGCTCCTATGTTGCCCTGCTGGGTGATGTGAAATGGCGCAAGAACGCGCTGCTGGCCTTGGCCTTGTGCAGCGTGGGCATCATCGGCCTGTGGGGCCTTGGCAATTTCCATCCCGACATCTTGGATTCAGTGCTGCGTAAGAAGTTTGAGGGAGCCAATGACGCCGACATGGAAAGCCAAGTCGGCCGCGCCAAATCCTTCGCCATGATCGCGCAGAACCTGGGTGGCTTCGTCGGCATGATGCTGATGGCGAAATTGGCCCAACGCTGGTGCCGCCGCGGCGCTTTCGCCGTCGGCTTCATCGCCGCCTGCGCCGCCACCATGCTGGTGTTCAAGGAGCTGCGCTCCTACAACGACATCTGGTGGATGATTCCCCTGATGGGCGCGGCGCAGTATTCGCTGTTTGCCGGCTTCGCCATCTATCTGCCGGAATTGTTCCCTTCGGCCATGCGCTCCACCGGCGTATCGCTGTGTTACAACGGCGGCCGTTTCGTGGCGGCCACCGCCCCCTTCACCCTTGGCGTCCTGACCGCTTGGTTGGGTGAAGGCAAACTCCCCGCGGAAAAAATCGAAGCCTTCCGCACCGTCGGTTTCTGGCTCAGCCTGGTCTTGCTGACCGGCCTCTTGATCCTGCCCTTCCTGCCCGAGACCAAGGGCAAACCCCTGCCTGAGTGAGACCTCCCATGACTTGGACCTTATCCGGCTTCTGCGACGAAGCCTCCGTGGTGTTTGCCGAGCAAATCGCCGTCGCCAAGCGCGCCGGCCTTTCCACCCTGGATGTGCGCATCGTCGAAGGGCGCAACATCGCCGATCTAAGCGCCGCCGAAGCGGCGCCCTTGGCCGCCGCCGTGCGCGAGGCCGGTTTGCGTGTGGGCTCCCTTGGCAGCGCCATCGGCAAAATCGACCTGAATGATGATTTCGCCATCGACCTGACCCGCCTGGAGCGCCTCGCCAGCCATGCCGATGCCTTGGACTGCCGCCAAGTGCGGGTGTTCTCGACCTTCAACAAAGGCGGCGTACCGCTGGCGAAGTGGCGTGAAGTCGCGTTGGAACGCCTGAATGCCCTGGGCGCCCGCGCCCAAGCGCTGGGCCTGACCTTGTGGGTGGAAAACGAGCGCCACATTTACGGCGACCGCCTGGCGCAAATGGAAGACATCGCCCGCACCACCGGGCTGGGTTTGATTTTTGACTTCGACAATTTCCACCAGAGCGGCGACGACCCGTGGGCCAACTGGCTTGCGCTCAAGCCCTTCGTCAAAGCCTTCCACCTCAAGGATTCCAACGCCGAGTTCGTGCATGTGCCCTTCGGCTCAGGCGCCGGCAAGGCGAGAGAAATTCTTTCCGATGCCAAGCACGGCGGTTGGAACGGGCTGCTGTCCTTGG